>JBFWYS010000427.1:0-3913 GCA_050186175.1 Pseudobdellovibrionaceae bacterium | reverse complement strand
GAGAATTTTTATTCGGCATTTTGATTACTTCTTCGCAAGGGTCTTTTGGAGCCCGCGAATTGAGCCCCGCCCTTTCATTTGCACTCAAAAAAGTTGTTCAGCAAATCGAGGATCAACTCGAGGAATGGCATATGCGCCGTTACGAATAGAAAAGCACGCAAGACTATACCTTAGGTACTTCGTTTCTGTTTTTGTCGATCACGCCATAGATGATAATAATAAAAGCGACGAGCCGAATTGTGTAAATAAAGGGAGCTTGTTCGCCCGTAAGACTCGAAGCAAAAAGCAAAAGAAACCGCTCAATCGCAAGTAATAAAAAAGCCACCGCCAAAATCGCAAAAAAACGGTCCTTGGTTGTCTTCCAGAACCGCATAAAGAAAAAGGCGATCGCTAGAGCGGCCATCAGCACACAGCCGCCCATCATGATATTCAGATGTGTTGCAAGCTCTGGTTTAAAATCCATCCCTACACCGTATTCCAAATTAGACCAAATAACATGAGCATCATTCCTAACATGAGCGAGCCCGTGCGAAACAACAAAAGATCTGTTTGCACGACAAACTTATCAAAAATAAGCAAAACATTGTTTATAGACATGCCAACAAATCCGATAGCACACCAAAATACAAGTGAATTTTTATTTTTCCGATACGCACGAATAAGAAGACCCGCACAAATAACGCTTGTAACCGCACATAGAAAAAACACAATCGTACTCATATTACTCCTTCCGAATCTTAAATGCGTCAGCTAACGAACGAAGTTTATCAACCGGTTGAAAATAAATTTGATTGATGACACTCAGGCGGCGATGCAAATAAGCCTCATGGAGTTGCTCCACACGAGAAAGCAACTCGGGGTTATTATTTTCTAATGAATAAACTTTTTTGTCGGGATTTTTTTGGACCAAAAGCAAACCCTTGCTGGCCAACTCATCAAGCAAACTCGCAGCATGAAAAGGATTGCTTCGCATTTCCTGGCTGAGCTCTTCTGGAGTCCACTGGCGCGATGGACTCGCACGCAAAAGCAAAAGCGCCTCGAGGGAGGCTACCGACTTAATGTGAATCTCGATAAAATGTCGAAGTGCCTCTGGGAGGCCTGAGTCTTCCATTTCAACCCTTTAACTATTAGTGCTCAAAATATTCTGAAGGCTATCTATCAATACATTTCTGTCAATGGGTTTAGTTAAATGTTCATCGCAACCGACAAAGAGACATTTCTCTTTTTCTTCCTTTAAAGCATGAGCCGTCAGAGCAATAATTGGCCGACTGTATCCCTGACTACGCAACCGAGAAGTGGCCTCATAACCATCTAAAAGCGGCATTTGAATGTCCATTAATATCGCTTCATAATCGTTGGAAAGGGCTTTTGCCACTCCCTCTTCTCCGTTATTTGCAATATCGATCTCAGCCCCTGCGCCCTGTAAAAAACGGCCGATTAAGATTTGATTGTCTTTGGCATCTTCGACCACCAAAATCTTTTTACCCTTAAGACGTTGCATTTGGGCTGATTTCAAACTCGCAGTTTCGTCAAAATTAATATCTGAGAATCGACTGACCCATTTTATGGCTAATGGAATTTCAACACGAATCTTAACGAAAAAAATACTTCCCTTGCCAAGTTCACTGCTTTCGAGCCACACATCACCACCTAAGGCTCGTGCGAGCCTGCGCGAAAGCGTAAGCCCCAAACCTGTTCCTCCATAAATACGTGTTGTCGAGCAATCCGCCTGCGAAAAGGGGGTAAAAATCTTCTCGGCTAAACTCATATCCAAACCAAGCCCCGTGTCTTCAATTTTAAAGAGCAAATAGTCCTGACTGTTCTTTCTTTCGTATTTCGCCGAGACCGAAACAGAACCTTTTTCGGTAAACTTAATCGCATTTCCGACCACATTAATCAAAACTTGCCGTAAACGAGTTGGATCTGAAATGACAGTTTTAGGAATTTTGTTTTCAATCGAGAACTGAAGATTAATCTTCTTTTTTATCGCAGTCACATTCATTAATGAGCGCACACCCGAAAGCACATTGAGAACTTCCGTCTCAATTGACTCGATATCCATCTTCCCCGATTCAACTTTTGAAATATCCAAAATCTCGTCGATAATTTTAAGAAGCTGATGCCCATTTCTACGCACAATTGAAATCGCATTTGTCCTTTCTTCAAAACTTAAATGTGGATCCAACATCAAATCTGTAAAACCTAAAATCGCATTTAATGGAGTGCGAATTTCATGGGACATATTTGCCAAAAACTGAGTCTTGGCCAGATTTGCAGCTTCAGCATTTTTTTGTGCAATAACAAGTCGATCTTCAACCACCTTTCGATCTTCAATGTCAGTACAAGTTCCAAGCCAAGCAATAAAGTGCCCTTGAGTATCTCTCTCGGCAACCGCCTTAACCCAATGCCAGCGGAATTTTCCATCGTAGCGCCGAATGCGGCACTCAACATCGAAATTCTCACCTTTTTCCATGGCAGCAATCCAAATTTTCAAAAAGGCCGTAAGATCTGTTTTATCAAAAGCGATTTGCCAGCCGGTGCCCAAACTATCCGGCAGATCAAGCCCCGTATACTGACACCATACTTGATTGTAGTATTCGATTTTTCCGTCCGGAGAAGCTCGCCAAACCATATGTGGAATCGCGTCCGCCAAATTTCGGTATCGACGAAGGCTATCAATCTCCATCGATTGAATGTAGGTCTGCCTCTCTAACGACTCCTGCTCGAGAATGCGAATAGCCTGATCGCGAAGCTGCTTATTCTTCAAATGCAGATCCGCAAATACCGCTACTTTTGATTTAAGTATATGGGGATCAAACGGTTTGAAAATGTAATCGAAGGCCCCAGTTTCGTAACCTCTAAATACGTATCTCTCCTCTTTATCGATCGCAGTTACAAAAACAATAGGAATATGTCGGAATCGAGCCTGAGCTTTTATTAATTCGGCCGTCTCAAACCCATCAAGTTCCGGCATCTGCACATCAAGCAAAATCATAGCAAAGTCGTAACGAGGCAAAAGTGAAATAGCCTCTCGCCCTGAAGAAGCTTTCACCAGATTATAATTTTCTGATGAAAGCACAGCTTCTAGCGCGATCAGACCACCTTCACGATCGTCTACGATTAAAATGTCAACTTTCTCACTCGGCTTCAACTGGCAAGCTCACTTTTTTGGACATAGTCCAATCATAAATCGTGGTCAAAAGAGTTTCCTCATCAACCGGTTTAGTAATGTAATCCGAAGCTCCGGCTTTTAAACACTTCTCTCTGTCGCCCTTCATCGCTTTTGCTGTCAGAGAGACAATTGGCAACTGAGAGTATTGCGGAATACTACGAATTCTGCGAGTTGCTTCGAGACCATCCATCTCGGGCATCATGGTATCCATGAGTACGAGACCGATGTCAGAATTTTTCTCGAGAATCTCGATTCCCTGTTTTCCATTTTCTGCGTAGAAAACTTCCATACCTTTTGCTTTTAAGACGCTGCTCAAAGCAAAAATATTTCTCATATCATCATCGACAATCAAAACGCGAAGGCTATTGAAATCTGCGTCCTCAGGTAACTGGCGGCGCGGTTCGCTCAGCTCGCGACGCAATCCCATCAAGTTACCTTCCGAACCAATATACTTCTCCGGCAAGTACAACTTAAATGTACTTCCCTCACCCGGAGTACTTTCGACTTCGATAATACCACCAAGGAGCCGTGCGATTTCACGGCTGATCGTGAGACCCAAGCCTGTACCGCCGTACTTTCTGCTTGTCGTGCCATCCGCCTGTTGAAAGGCTTCGAAAATAAGTTTTTGTTTCTGAGCCGGAATGCCAATTCCAGTATCGACCACCGAGAACACAATAATGTCTTGAGTTCTGTTGAGTGTATCGATCGGATAGGTGCGGCCTTGCTCAGCTCGCGTGATCT
>JBFWYS010000426.1:0-3924 GCA_050186175.1 Pseudobdellovibrionaceae bacterium | reverse complement strand
CCACAAGAAATAGTGACCGAAAAACTCTTTCCGTCTTCGAGAGGAACCGACATCTTTTCAATGTGGGTTCGCAAAAACTCCGCAAGATTTTTAGCATCTTGCGCGTTGGTAGAAGGCAGAATTAAAGCAAACTCCTCCCCGCCGACTCGAACACCGTAGTCGGTGTTCCGAATTCTTTTTCGGATGAGTTCAGAAATCGCTTTAATAACTTGATCCCCGACAGGATGCCCGTAGGTATCATTTACTTTTTTAAAGTGGTCGATATCGATCAGCACTAAACTGAGAGGGGCTCGCTCTTCAAAAGAGATACGACCTTCTACGGACAACCGAGAATCAAAGAAGCGGCGATTAAACAAACCCGAAAGGGGATCTGTAATCGATTCGATGTAAAGAACTCGATTGTCGAGCAAAGTACAAACTTGACCGGAGAGAGTTTCTAAAAATCCCTTATGAATTTGGCTCTCAGAAGGCTCGGCACCGCTAGTGATCAAAATCAAAGGCTTTTCCAATTTTGGTTTTAAAATCGTAATCCAAAAGGTTCCAAAAGGTTCAAAAAACAAACTGCTCACTCCACCCTTTTCCTGACGATTAAAAAGAGTGGGTTCAATTGCATTCAAAACCTCTCGAAGTCGAGAGCCGACACGCATATCTTTGCTCGCCGTTTCCGAAAGTCCCTTGCCTGTCACTTTAATAAAATGGGCTTCGCGAAAGCCCAACACGGACTTCAGTCGAGATCCAATCGCCGAAAGCAATGCAGCGAGCTCGGCATGCATCGGAAACTCCATAGCCAGTTTTCTTAAAAATGCAGTCTCAGAGAGATTTCTCTGCAGCTCACCGATTAAATGTTCATTATTAGCGATTTGCACTTTATACTTCGACTGCAATCGAACTTCTAGAGTGACATCTCTCAACACAAAGAAATACAGCTGCGCATTTCCAGTTAAAGGCTCTAAGGGCAAATAATCATTGAGCGCTTGGACTTTACCGGCCATCCCGGTTTTAGTGGTGAATTCAACCTCACGGTACCGACGAGGTTCGTTTGAACCTGGAGCCTCAGACAAAATAGTCCAGAGAGAATCCGGCAAATTAATAAATTTCGTGACGTCCTCTCTTTGCGCGACCGCACGAAGTGGAACCTCGCAAAGATGTCGAAAACATTCGTTAACGAAATAGAGACGTTTTTCGCTATCCACGATAAAAACCGCATCCATCAAATTATCAAATACTTTCCACGCACTCGGTTGACTCATACGGAGATGTTAGCAACCTAAATTAAGCGAGACCAACTCATAAAACTTTTTCTTACCTAGGTCGGGCGGGGGTACATAGGCCGATCCCGTCCTCATACTCCTGGGAACCCTGGGCATGTGCCCAGGATTCCCAGTTGATGGGCTAACAAAAGGGCATGCAGTAAAAGTTGGGAGTTGATGGAAAAAAAATACACCTAAAATACTTCACCTATCGCGCCTAAGGAGATGATATTATTGTCAATTTTATATGCAATTCAATTGCGTCGGCACTCCGATAGTCCCACCAAGGTAATGCTGTACGGATAAAAAAGTTTGGAGTAAAAATAAATTATAGGGAGATACGTTTGTCTATAGATACAGAAAAAAAGACCGAGAAAAAGGCACTTAAATTAAATCTAAAGCTTATCCTTGCTTTGGCCGCTGCGGCTGGCGTTGCTGCTTATTTCTTGTTTCAAATGTTTCGCTCCCCCGGCGCAGATACTGCTCTTGAACAACTGCAAAATGACGGCACATCAAACCCTCCAACCGAAGGCGAAGTCCTCTCTCAGAAACTCTCAAACGAAGCCAAAGGTCTGTCTCTCGAAGATTACCTAACAAAGGAAGGCGAACTTGTCGCGAGAGACGACGCCGACCCCGAAGCTAGTGATGCAAGATTACACGAAAGAGCTTCGACTTTATCCGCTAGTGATCTAAAATCACTTTTGGAAAAGGCTAAAAACACCTCCACCGAAGGGGACATTCGCGCCCTTGCGATTCAGTTGGTGGGCTACTCTTCTCTAAATGAAAAAATTGACCTGCTAACAGAGTTTGTTCTTTCTACTCCTCCCACTTTTAACGAAGAGAGAAAAGATTTTTACGAAGTTGTTCTACGAGCGCAAGCCATTGAAGGCCTTGCAGATTCGTTAAACTCAGAAACAAAAGACTTGGCCGTTCGGGCACTGCAAAGAATTCCTGAAAAAACCGATAACCAATTTCTGGTCGATCGAGCCAATCGCTCCCTTGAAAAGATTCAAAACGGCAGTAATTCTCCGGAAGACCTAGAACAAGAAGCTTTACAAGGCATCGTAAATCCAACAGAAGAATGAAAAATCTTTTAGCTCGCCTCATTCAAATTCTACTCTGGGGAATGTTAGGCCTCGTGTTTTTCGCGCACGCTTTGTTTGCACTTTACATCTGGATGCCGATTCCAGGCACCCCTCTTATGGCCATTCGCAGTTACGAAGCTCTCAAGCAGTGGAAGTCTCCGATTTATTCCTATGATTGGGTGCCCTTAGAAGAAATGTCTAAACGATTGCCTGAAGTTAGCGTGGCGGCCGAAGATAGTAAATTTTATTCCCACCACGGTTTTGACTTTGAAGCGATTGAAAAGGCGGCCAAAAACAATCGCAAGGGCAAAAGAATCAAGGGCGGATCTACGATCTCCCAGCAAGTTGCGAAGAATTTATTCCTTTGGCCGAAACGAAGTTGGTTACGCAAAGGTCTCGAGGTTTACTGGACGGTTTTAATTGAAGGGCTTTGGAGCAAAGACAGAATCATGGAGGTTTACCTAAACATCGTGGAACTCGGAAACGGAGTTTACGGAGTCGAAGCTGCCTCTCAGAAGTTTTTTAAAAAACCCGCAAACAAATTGTCGCGATCAGAAGCCAGCTTGCTTGCGGCAGTTCTCCCCAACCCTCGACAAATGCGAGTCGATGCCCCTAGTTCCTATGTGCGCATGAGACAGACTTTGATCCTAAGAAGGTCTTACCAAGTGGATCTGGGAGCTCCCGCTATAATACCAACAAAATCGCGAAGAATTCTTAACAAAAACAAAACTCGAGTTATTCCCGACAGTTCACATTAAATAGTATTCCATTTACTGAACTTCTCATTCCGACGCTGGACGAAATGTAGAATTTTGTTCTAAATTGTATCTCTTTTCACTACTCTATTTATATAAGGATACCACCTTGTCGAAACTACCTCGTCGTGAGTTTATCATTGGACTTGGCTCTAAAGTCGGAGCTGTTGGCGCCGTCGCCGCCCTTTCTCCCGATTGTCTTGCTTCAACAATCGAGGCTTCTGCAAAATCTCAAATACTTTCCATTATGCAGGGATATACGGATGAGAGCTCAACCGAAATCAATGCCGTGACTCATCGACCGGGAATGAAATTTGTCCTTGTAGAGACGACGACAAATCGTCGTATTCAACCAACATGGAAAAAAACCTTTACTCGTAAAGATTGTGACGGACTGGTCGAGAAAATGGTTTTCAGCGACATGGTTTTAGGTCCTGTTTATCGCCTTGAAGTGCATGACAAAAATAACAAACTCAATGACCTTCGTTATTTGTCAGCACTTGATTTAGGCAAAAAAAATCCACGTATTGGAGTGGTTTCTTGCATCAACGATTTATTTCTTACCAACCGGGCCGAAAAAATTTGGAGAACATTTAACTGGACCACATGCGATCTTGTTTTTTTCAATGGCGATGCGGTCTACGCTGATTCAGTTTTTCAATCGATCGGCAAAAAAGCGGCATCTCCGAAAAGAGTCTGGAAAAGATATGTGGAGACACGTTGTCGGGTTCCATTTTATTTTTCTGAAAAACTCACGCCCGTTCTGGGCGTCTGGGATGATCACGATTACGGAATGAACAATGGCCACGCTGGCCGCCCGGACAAACAAGAAGT
>JBFWYS010000425.1:0-3939 GCA_050186175.1 Pseudobdellovibrionaceae bacterium | reverse complement strand
TTGTCATCTGGGATTTCGTTTTTCATTGCGGCTAGCGATCCCTCTAGGTGCTCAAATGAAACTTGGCCAGCATCGATCGCATTGTAGTATCCAACGGCATTCGGAACATGCCCCACGACAGGAGTTTTCAATTCCTTGGCCGTTTTTACAATCGAGGTGTAGCTCTCCGCAGACAGATTGTTGTACACCTTGATAAAATCATAGCCTTTCGCAACCATGTTTTTAACAGCGGTGCGCCCTTCAGCCGGGGTTCTTATTTCGATGACCCCCGGCCAAATTGGATTTGGCCCATCTAGAGGTGTGCTTGCAATGAACAGACGCGGGCCAATGCGTTTTCCTTCTTGAATTGATTTTTTTATCTCGAAATGGTTCGGGGATTTTTTTCCCTCTTTATCATTTCCCCACATGACCCTCACTGTCGTCACACCCTTTGCGAGCAGCAACTCCAACTGCTCCGGGAATTCCAAATGGATGTGCATGTCAGATAAGGCCGGCAGCAAAAAGAGCTTACCGTTACCAGTCACCGCTAAAAAATTCTTTGGCACTTTGATCTTGGTCGACGGGCCTATTTCTAGAATAGATCCATTTTGGCTGACAGTTACAGTCTGATTGTAGAGAATCTCCGGAGTCGAAGAACTCATTGTCACCACATTTACATTTACGAACGCGATAGATCTTTGAGGAGGGGGCAGTTCTTCAGCGAGAGCGAGATTGGCCTGCTGAAAAAAAGCAATACTCATCAGGGCTAGTAATAGTTTCATCCGGTCACCTCATTATTTTTTGTAATGTTACATTCGTTCGGAGTATCTCTCGATTCCATACAAGCCTCGTAACATGATCATCAGATCTGCTCATCAAAGAAATGCTTAAATTATGAGTTGCCTGGTCATTGATATCGATGCATGAGCCCCCCATCAACCGTCTCTTTTGTCGAGCGGCCGGTCTGGGTCTATTCCTTTTTCCCCTGTTGCGGAGAATAATGCCGATAATCTCCGCAATATATGCGGAGATTAGGGCTTGAAAATGCGGAGAATAATGCCGATAATCTCCGCATATATTGCGGAGATTGGGGAGTATAATAGTGGCCACAAAAACCTATATTCATGAGCTTAAAAACTGGCCTCGGTTCTTTTGGGCCGATCGGCAGATCGCCGACAAGTTGATCGCTGTTCGTCATTTACAGGGGCGATTGATAGGGCGGATGGAAGGTCTTGGATTTGTTATTCAAGGCGAAGCTGTCCTTCAGGCTCTCACCGAGGAAGTTCTTAAAACGAGCGAGATTGAAGGGGAGAATCTGGACCGTCAGCAAGTGCGATCGTCGGTTGCCCGCAAGCTGGGCTTAGATGTCGGTGGTCTAGTACGCGTACCACGAGATGTGGAGGGGATTGTTGAGGTTATGATTGATGCCACCCAGAACTTTAAAAAGCCTCTGACTCAAGGAAGACTTTTTGAATGGCACGCAGCTCTTTTTCCAACAGGGCGCAGTGGAATGTCTAAAATTAGAGTGGGCGGTTGGCGCAACGATAGCGAAGGCCCCATGCAAGTAGTTTCGGGTCCTGTAGGTAAACGACGAGTTCACTTTGAGGCTCCAGAAGCAAAAAGACTCGGCTCCGAGATGAAGTCTTTTTTTAAATGGCTTAATAGCAAACCTGAATATGATTTGGTGCTCAAAGCGGCTGCCGCTCATTTTTATTTTGTAACTCTTCATCCTTTTGAAGATGGGAACGGTCGCATCGCAAGAGCTATTGCCGACATGGTGCTTGCCGCCTCTGAGAAGAGCGCGCAGAGATTCTACAGCATGTCCTCGCAAATCAGTATAGAACGCAACAGTTACTACGAAATTTTAGAGAGAACTCAAGGAGGAAGTCTCGATATTACAGAATGGATGCTGTGGTTTTTAGAATGTCTGGGGCGTGCCATTGAGGGATCTGAAAAAAATCTATCGGGTGTACTGACTAAAGCGCGCTTCTGGGAAAAACACGCCGGAGAAGAGTTCAACGATCGACAGAAAAAAGTTATTAATCGTCTGATCGACGGTTTTGAGGGCAAACTCACATCCTCTAAATGGGCAGCAATGGGAAAATGTTCTCAAGACACAGCTTCTCGAGACATTGAAGATCTCATCAAGAGAAGAATTTTAAGAAAAAATCCTGAGGGAGGACGAAGCACGAGCTATTCGCTTGTGCCTTAAACTCAGTCACGTACATCGATAAACAAGAAATTCACCTGTTATTGTCAGAGCACACCAAAGGTTTGTTGAAAATGGTCTTGAAGGCAGTCTCTACGGTCGAAGATCTATTGTTACATACATAATCAAGCGCTTCATGGTAGCCGGGACGCTCAGATTTTTTATCAAAAAAGAAAATACCAAGGTGTCGTAGAATCGGAAATTTTTTTCCAAAGAATTGCAGAGTTTCGTCGACTCCCAAAAGACCTTCGGGAGATTGTTTTGCAAGAAGAAGCGCCCAGCTCACGGGTCTTCCAAGATCCTCTTTTTTGCAGTTTGGGTTCTCAAACTGATTCGACAAAGAAAGAGTAACTTGATCTCCTTCACTGTCTGAGCAAAATGAATAGCTAATTGGCATCCGGCGATTGTGTTTTCGAGATTGTATAGCCCATAAATCCCATTCTTGAATTTTTGCAGAATGTAAATTTATCGCGGGAAACGGCAAGTAGTCCATTGCGGTTTTTGCACTTCCTTTGGGAGTCCAGCTATTAGATCCCGCAAAATTGTGAACGAGTCCCACAAAATGTCCTAATTCATGAACCATAAAAGATTCGATGACGGCCGTAGGTGAAGGGTGCTCAAAACCTAACATTTTTGTTCGATTCAAATAAAGATGAGCCACATCTTCAAATGATAAATTGTCATTCAAAACCTTTTGCTTAATCCCCTCGGGAGTTTTCTCAAGAGGACCCGAAATTTCATTTGAAATAGAGATAATGCCCCCAATGGTTTCCCCCGAGGTCGGATCAAAAGAAGCATCTGCATATCCACCGAGTCCTGCCCACGCGAGAGTCGAGGATCCCTTCCACTGAAAACAGAGTGTTTGCGTTGAAAAACATGCGATAGGATCGACATCGCTTATTAAATAATCGGAGGGGAATGCATCGAAGCCCAAAACCTTATTCCACTGCTTTAGGGAGCGGAGAGTTGCCTGAATATAAATTTCAGGAAAAGAGTGATCAAATATGAGGCGTCTGATACCTGAACGGAAAGAAATGACGAAGGAATTGTCATAAGAAATTCCAAACGCATTAAGGGCAGCAGCGAAGTTACGAAGACTTCCACTTAGAAAAGGTCTGGAATCGTTCAAGTATACTGGCTTGAGACCAAAAACAGGATTTTTAAATAAAATAAAACGGCGATTCGAAGTTTTTGACTCATAGATGTAGAGGTCACTCGATTTTGAACGGAGTTGGTAGCTCAGCAAAATTGTCGAATTTGGATTTATGCAGGCTCCGAAGATATCGGAGAGAACGTTGGTGTTGAGTTCGAGAGAATCTGATGGAGTAAATTCGACTGTTTCCTTTTGGGCTCGTTTAATAAACTTTCCGGCGATCTTATTAGCCTCTCCGAGACTTGTGTCAGGCCGTATCCCGGCTATTTCCCTTTGAAAGCCCGGGCAGTCCATTTCAAAGCTCGAAGAGTCCTTTTCAACAAATTTTCCATTACTAAAAAGCCAGTTTTTTGGAGGAGCTAAGAGAGTTAGGCTTTTTCCGACCTCCGAAGCCTCGATTGAAAGCCATTCGGATGTCGCACTTAAGGCAACATCTGAAGTCAGTATTAAAATAAGGGCAAAGCGAATAAAATGCATGTAGGAGTATTTCATATATCATATATGTCGAAAGTTACAGTGGCTATTCTCAAGGTTGAGTTCTTTTCACACTGACCAAAATTATATCGGTGAATATGAAGCGGGATCCAGTCCCGTATAA
>JBFWYS010000424.1:0-3957 GCA_050186175.1 Pseudobdellovibrionaceae bacterium | reverse complement strand
TTTGCAAGCCCGGTGGGGTGATATAATTTTTTTCGTCCATTGGAGATTATACAGACGCAGGAGAAGCGCCGAGGCCCGCTGGCATAGTGATTCCGGCAAGTTCGTCCATCAACTCGGAAACGTGCATGATTCTCTTTACACGGGGAGCACTCGCACCCACTGTGTAGAGTTCCTTTTCAACAGGGTTCATGTTGATCGCTGATAAAAGTCCATTGCAAATACAGAACGTTTTTTCGTTTTCGTATTTAGAAGGGCAGTACCCTTTATTCAAAAGGTAGCCTTTATCGCACTTCGGGGCGCGCTCACGCAAAATCGCCTCTTGATAAAATGGTGACTTGTTCAAAACACGAAAAAGCATTCCGCAAGGGGATCCTGGACGAGCGGCCAGTTCCACATCAGCTTCAGTCGCTTCTACTAAAAGTTTTTTGTAAGCTTCATTAGCACCGCTCTCGTGAGTTGCCAGGAAGCGAGTTCCCATTTGAACTCCGGCGCAACCCATTTCGATGTAGCGTTTAATATCTTCGTGAGACCAAACACCACCCGCAGCAATAACCGGAATATCGAGTTTCCATTTTTTTACAACTTCAAAAACCTCAGATAGCAGGTTTTCTAAACGGTTGGCCGGATCATTTGCATCTTCGATCGTTCTCCAAGCGATGTGACCACCGGCTAGAGGCCCCTCGACAACAACCGCATCTGGCATTCTGTCAGAACGCGACCATCTTTTTAAAATAACGTCTAGAGCACGCCCCGAAGAAGCGATAGGAACCAAGGCAACTTCGTCAGCGCGCGGATGAGTTTTTGCGATTTCTGGAAGAGCCATTGGCAATCCAGCTCCGCTAATGATGGCGTCGACTCCGCCATCCATGCTTCCGAGAACAGAATCTTTGTACTGATTAATAACGGCAACCATAACATTCATGCCGATAGGACCATTGTTACCGATAGCTTTAGCGTCACGAACATCTTGAGCCGCAGCCTCGCGAGGTTTAAATTTTTTACCGTGACGGGCGCTTACAATACGATCAAGAGCTGCGCTAGAAAGAACACCCATTCCACCGTGCTTGGCAACGTGACCTGCAAGAGTGAAGTTTGAAATTCCGATCCCCATTCCGCCTTGAATGACTGGGATACGAATTTCCGTGTTACGAATTTTCATCGACGGTAAAGACATCAGTAACCTCACTTGGGAGTCAGATTGGTAAATCTCGCTCTCATTTTACAAAAACAAACACCAAAGGTATCACGCTCCTAGACCAAAGAATGCAACTTTTTTAAAGCTTCTTAACATAAATCCAATGCCGCCACGCGAGATCTGGTTGCCAAAGAAACCAGCAAGGTCCAGAAATTCTTAAAAATAGGTCCGGTTTACGGGGCTTGGGGTTCAGTTCTAACTACTGGATTTCCGATATGAATAGTGAAATCTAGGGAGTTTTAGTTTTGAGCAAAACCTTAACGCGGCTTTTAGTGGCCGCATCCATTTCTGCGCTTTCTTTTTTGGCCACCTTTGCGTGGTACAAAAGCACCCAAATTTCTTCGAAAAATATGAAGCCTCCAAGCGAAAAAGCGATCGCCGTTGTCGATAAAATTTATGACGTCACCCAAAGACGAGCTGTGACTCGTGTCATGTGGCAAGCTCTAAGTCCGGGAGACGGGCTTTACCCCGGAGAGGCGGTTCGAACTTCTCCAGATGGCGAGGCAAGAATCCAATTCGTTGAGGGAGATCGCTTTTTAGATGTCGAAGCCGATTCGGTGATTGTTCTTAGCAAGTCCGAAGGCGAAATCGCTTTGGATCTTCTTGAAGGGGGAATTTTTGTCACGGCTCGCGAAACCCCAAATGCTGGACAGACGCAGCAGCTTGTTCTTAATTCTGCGAGTGGAAAAATTAATCTTTCGCAAGCCACGGCTCGCATCAGTGGATCTTCAAAAAAACAGCTCGATGTTCAAGTTCTAAGCGGAAAGGCGACGATCGAAGCCAAAGGGAAAACACAAACTTTAACCAAAGGTTCTGCTGTTGAACTGAGTGCAAAGGGGCCGACAGAGATGAAAGCCCGCATCGAAATGGTTCTTCCACTTTTGGATACTCCGATTTATCAAACTACCACCGAACCTGAGGACGTGATTTTCAAATGGACCGGCGTTGAGCCAAAAACCAAAGTTCGATTTGAGCGAGGCGACTCGCGAAAAGATTTAACTGAAATGCTGGTCAAACGTAAAGACGGTGCAAATGAATTTGCGACTCAACTCAGAGCGGGTAAAAATTATTGGCGCGTGATCGCACTCAATGAAGATGGAACGACAATGGCTTCAACTCCGGTTTACAAAACCGAAGTCATTGTCCGCAATGCTCCGCAATTGATCACGCCCAAGCTGGCTCAAAAATTTATTATGAATCCACCTGCGGCGCTGCCAGTGCCTGCTCCCGCAGAAGCAAATCAGACGACGCCATCGCCCTCTCCTCCTCCCCGAATCGAACCGATTCAAGTCACCTGGAGTGCCGCCGAGACTTTCCATAAAATTCTCCTCGAGATCGCGCAAGATTCAGAATTTACTCAGCAAGTTTTTAGCTCGCCATTCGTGGAGGAGAAACAGCACTCTTTTACTCCACAAACGATTGGAAAATATTATGTAAGGCTTTCGGGTTATCTTGTTGGTGATCTAAAACCTCTTGTTAGTAAAATTAGTTTTTTTGAGGTGGTTGAGAATGCCCCACCTCCTCCCGCACCGATTGCGACCCCCGCACCTCCGCCTCCGCCAGAAGTTCGTCTTTTTTGGACAAATCTTAAAGAACTTGGGACGCAATATTTTGTTCAAAATCCTGAACTCAAAGTTCAGTGGGCAGGAACTCCTCCGCAATTTATTAAAAATTGGAAATTGCGAATGGCTCCCGTTGGAGAAAGTCTTGCGGGCGTAAAACCTGTTTCTTTTCCAGCTCATCAGATGCAGTTTGTACAAAAAATTCCTAAAGCAGGACGCTACGTCGCTTCCATTGAAGCTTATGATGAAAATCAAAAACTTCTCGCAAAATCGAAACTGCAGGAGTTTGAGTCGGTACTTCGGCCGTATATTCTTCCTCCAGAATTTGAATCTAAAGAAGAGGTTTTAAAAGCCGATGCTCAAGGCGCACTCAATGTAAACTGGCTCCCGGCAGCGGGGGCACAGAAATATAAAGTTCTTTTACTCGACGGCACCGGTCAGATCTTAAAATCCAACTTCACCACAGAAATGACCGCACATCTCGACACCTTGATGCCAGGACAATATCAAATTGAGGTTCTCTCGGTGGACTCTTGGGGGCGCGATAGCGAAAAGGTGAGTCGGAAAAAAATTGAAGTCCCCGACAATAGTTTGATCGGAGCTCCGAGACTTAAAAAGGTGAAAGTTAACTAATGAATTTTGGATTGCGTCTTTTTATTCTAATGCAAGCTTGGGTGTTGATCACAGCTCCGGAGTTTTCTTTTGCGGAAGAGTACAGACGCAAAGTGGATCTTGAGTGGGATGCCATTGATCAGGCAAAAGCTTATGATATCGAAATTCAAAAGGTAGGCAGCGCCACCGTTTTTCCATTTCAAAGAGTGGAACCAAAATGGACTGGAAATCTCACTCCCGGCACTTACACAATGCGCTTGAGATCCTTAGATCAAAGACAAGTTCCGGGCCCGTGGAGTCCTCTTGAAGAATTTAAAGTTGAGCTTGATCCTGTGACTTTAAAAAGTCCACGCGTGGATCAGGTTTTTAAGACCGAAGAAACTGAAATGAAAACCGTGAACTTTGAATGGGAAAAGCATCCAGGTGCAGCTCAATATCAATTTCAGCTTTATGGCGAGAACAATGACAAAGTTTACGAAAGCAAAGTTTCTGAAACTCAGTTACCCCTTTCCATCTCTGTGGCCAAAAAATACAAATGGCGGGTGACGGCAATTGATGTCCGTGGCGAAATTGGTCAAGCAGGAGATG
>JBFWYS010000423.1:0-3959 GCA_050186175.1 Pseudobdellovibrionaceae bacterium | reverse complement strand
TCTTCATGAACAATCGGCACAAATCGAACTGGAAAAAGCGCCTTTTGATGAGTGCCGGCTTTACTTTTCGTGACCAAAATGAGCTGACTGTCTTCTGACCCTGTCTCTATAGGAATCAGCAGTCGCCCCCCTTCTTTTAGCTGCTCAACCAGCCTCGCCGGAACTTCTTTTCCGGATGCGGTTACGAGAATCCGATCAAACGGCGCCTGCTCAGCCCAACCCAAAGTTCCATCTCCTATTCTAAAAAAAATATTTCTGTACTTGAGGCGGGACAGGGTCTTTTGTGCCGCAATCGACAAAGAGGCTCGCACTTCAATTGTATAAACCGATCCGGCGAGTTCTGCCAAAAAAGCAGTTTGATATCCGCTCCCGGTTCCAACTTCAAGCACACGATGGCGGGGTTCCACTTCCAAGAGCTGTGTCATCTTTGCTACTAAAGTTGGTTGGCTGATCGTTTGCCCTCGACCTATCGGAAGAGGAAAATCCATATACGCACAAGCCTGCTCCTCCTCCGGAACGAATTGTTTTCGATCGATCGCTTGCAAAGCATGTAAAACTTTTTCGTCCGTTACATTTTTTATCGCCGCCTGCTCAAGCAGATCTTGTATCTGATGACGTTTCATTTATGCCCTCGCCGGACAAGAGTATCTTTAAGCGTGCTCATTTTCATTGTCCTCTCATACATTTGTATGAAATCAAAATCGAACGCCAATCACCCAACCCCTCAATCGACGCAAAGCTTCGTATTTTTTTTACTCGCAATAGGTTCATAACTTTTTCCGAATCTATTGTTGACAAAAGTCCCGATCCCAAAGAAAGTTTTCTCTCATGCAAATATATGACTATGAAAACTCAAGTGAATATTTAAAGAATGTTCTCAAGCAAAAGCAAGTTAAGAATCCTAAGTTTTCTTTACGATCTTGGGCAAGTCTACTGGGGATAAAGAATCCGAGTACACTGTCGCGGGCTCTTAACGATAAAGTTCCGATTCGTTTTGCCATGGCAAAAAAATTTGCTGAGACAATTCCTTTGAACCAAGAAGAGCAGAGATATTTCGAACTTCTTCTTTTAGTTCGTGATGCAAAGGACGAAACCGAAAAAGCACTTTTCTTGACAATGCTCCGAGAGGCAAAAGCTAAAAACACAAATCTGGATGTGATGCCACTCGAAGTCTTTGCCATGATTTCTGACTGGTACCACCTTGCAATCTGGGAAATGACAAGCCTCCAAGGCTTTAAAAATGAGCCTGAATGGATTGCGCAGACCTTAAACAATAAGGTTTCTGCGAACACAGTGCGCGAAGCTCTCGAGCGACTGATTCGCTTAGGGTTCCTTGCCAAAGACGACACCGGAAAACTATCGAAACTCAAAAACGATACACTTTTCATTCGTAATGAAGTGCCGAGTGCCGCCGTTCGCAATGCTCATCGTCAGTTCATTAGCTTTGCGATGGATTCAATAGAAAACCAAGCTGCTGAGGAACGACAGCTTTCAGCCTCGACAATTTCTATTCGTAAGAGTGATTATGCAAAAGTAAAAACCACCATCGAAAAGATGCATCGCGAACTTTTGTCTTATGCTTGCGAGAGCGGCGGCGATGACCTGTATCAAATCTGCACACAGGCCTTTAAGCTAAGCAAGTCCGGAGAAAAGCCGTTATGAAATTCCTGTCTAACTTTATCCTCCCCGCGGGAACTTATCTAGGCAATGGTGCAACCGCTGACACAACAGAGATCTTTACGAACGAGATCGAGGCATCAATTAAATAAATAAGAGCACGAGCGCCAATACCTAGGTCCAGGTGCGCGTGATTTCCCCTTACGAAAACCAAAAAATTTCCGATAAGAACTGCATGATTTCCATGTGGGTCCTCATCGGTTTAATTGTCAGTGCGATTTCCGTTTCGGTCTTAGGGGCCGGCTTTTCTATTTTGGGTCTGGCAGATCTCTTCTCGGGCGCTGTTATGTCTGTGATGGCGATGGCCGCATCTCTTGAGTTTTCTAAGTTTTTTATTGCTGCTTACTTGCACCAGGCAAAAGATCGCCTCGGTCTCACGTTTAAAGTTTACTTGGGAGTTTCAGTCGTTGTCCTCAGCTGTATTACCAGTATGGGTATCTTCGGCTATCTTTCGGGAGCCTATCAAGAGGCGTCCTCGACTTTAGAAGCCGAAACAATTCGGCAAGCCGGCCTTATGGCCGATAAAACCCGCATGCTTCAAGAAGCTGAACGTATTCAAAAAGGCATCGATGAAATTCCAGTCACGCGAATTTCCAGAAAAATGGAAGCGCGTAAAGAGTTTGAACCTATTTTAGCAAATCTAAATGCGGAAATCGCAAAGACCACAAAGTTGATGACTGAAGGTGACTTGAAAATTATCGAAATCAAAAAGCGCGTGGGCCCTTTAATATATATCGCAAAAGCATTTAACGTCGATATTGATTCAGTTGTAAAATACTTGATTTTGATTTTGGTTTTAGTTTTCGATCCCCTCGCAATTTGTATGGTGATTGCGGTTAGTGAATCTTTGCAATCGAGAAAACGTTATAAGGACCTCGGGCAGACAGCCGCGCCGGTTGTTCCATTAAGAAGTTCTCCCACGCCATTAGCAAACATGTCTCCACAGAATGAAGCTCTACACGAATCTCCAAATCCTTTAACTCCTTCTAATACTCCAGTTGCGGAAACTCCTACACCCGACGACGAAACTATCCCAATGCGTTTTGCAAAAGACGACAAGGGTAAAAAGGTTTCTTAAATGAAATCTCCCTCGTCTCTTTTGCAGCGAGAACGAATTATTCAAATCTCGGGTCTCCTGGTGATGATGTCGCCATTTTTTAATCTCTATTTTACTTATCGGGGCTTAAATTCCGTGACTCCCGTTAACCTCTCAGTTTTTTTTAGCCAAGTGAAAATGATAACATGGATGATCTCGGCCACATCTTTGTTAACAGGCGCAATGATGTTACAAGGGCGACGTTCTTCTTGGACTCCGGTTCTCCTTCTCATTGGTTTTTTTATCATTACAAATATTTTAAGCTTCAAGAAAAATGCCGTCGATGGAATTGGGCAACCTTTGGCCTTTCTATTGATCAATATTTCTCTTTTCATTTTAGTGTATTCACAAGAGTTCCATCAAAAGACCCAAAAGGCAGGACTCGAACTTATTCGCAGAATAAAAAGAGACGAAACGATGCTCTCCCCTACTATGAACTTTGAGGGACACGGACCCTGGGCAAAATTAGTGGCGGCGACCACGACGCATATTTCTATGCGCGCCATTTCTCCTCCACCAGCGAATATTGATTCACGTCTATTAGAAGTCGATTTAAGTGCCGACCTGATTTTACAAGCTCGGTTCATTCACCAGCAAGAACGCAACGGCCACCAAGAGTATATTTTTGAATGGGTCGCTCTCGACGGGCGCAGAAAACAATTGTTATATGATTGGCTTTTATCTCGTCGCAAGAAAATTCGAATTCACGATATTCAAAAGGCAGCTTAAACTCTCTCGGCAAGCCGACACCATCGCGGAGTTCGTAGTTCCGGCATGAGTTTGCTATTCGCCGGTGCCAAACATTTCAATGACATTTCGACTCGCAGCCTTGAAATTAAAAGTTCTTGTTTGTGTTTTTCCAGTGGCTTTTGCAATCGTTTTTACGACAATCGCCTTACCAGCAGGCACTTTTATCTCGTCTGTAATTTCCTGACCAACCATTTTATTGTTCACCAATATTTTTGTATCTGGATCTGCAAGAATCGTGATGAAAGCATACTCTTGCGAAGTCGGGGGAACAGCGGCCGGTTTGCGTGACACATTTTTCGGACTTGTTTTTGATCTCATCACTCCGGCAACTGGTTTTTTAACACGAGCCGGAGGAGTCGGTTGTGGGCGAGGCGCAGCGACGACCTGTTTAACCGTGGATTTTGGACTACGTTTTACGACTGCTGGCTGTGGCGGG
>JBFWYS010000422.1:0-3966 GCA_050186175.1 Pseudobdellovibrionaceae bacterium | reverse complement strand
ACATGCGGGTGCCTTGAGACCATTTTTTTATTTAGGGTTTCGATCACATCTTTAACTGTAAAGTGTCCGGATTCTTTTGCGATCTGCGAATTGAGAATCACTTGAAATAAAACGTCGCCTAACTCTTCTTTCATCAAGCTTGTATCTTTTTTTTCAACGGCCTCTATATATTCACAAACTTCTTCGATCGAGTATTTTACCAAGGTTTGATGAGTTTGTTCTTTATCCCAAGGACAACCCCCGGGGCCGCGTAAAGTCGCGACGACTTCGACGAGAGACTCAAATGTGCTTAAATCCGAAGGAATGCTTTTCTGAGACATGTTTTTCAAGTATCATGGCTTTCACGATTTTTTAATCAAAAACCAGAAGGTTTATGAAATACAATTTACTCAATCACAGCTCCGTTAAAATGCCCGAAAAGTTTATTCTCGCATGGTTGAAATCGCTCGAAAAAGAACTCTTGCGCGAAAAAGTTGTAACGAAAAAGGATCTGAAGAAAGATTTAACTGTCGTTTTGATCAGTTCTGCCAACATGCGTAAGCTTAATTTCGAGTTTCGAAACAAAAATTATGCGACTGACGTGTTGAGCTTTACAGCTGTTGAAGAAGAGTCTCTAGGTGAGCTGGCTTTATGCCCACAAGTGCTTAAAAAACAAGCCAAAGAGCACAAGCTCACTCTCGAGCATGAATTGGGCTATATGTTGATTCATGGCGTCTTGCACCTTCTTGGTTACGACCACGAAAAAAGCAAAAAAGAAGCTAAAATCATGTTCACTTTGCAAGATCGTATTTTTGACAGACTGCTGGAGCTCCACTAGGCTGAGTCTCTATGTCATTAGTCGCAGAAATTGGTGAGATTAAAAGTCGCATTCAAAAACTAGAGGCTTTCTCTACAGAGCTTCGGGGGTATCTTTGACTTAGATGTCAAAAAGAAGCGTCTCTCTGAACTCGAGATGGCGGCAGAAAATCCTGCTGTTTGGGAAAAACCCCAAGAAATGCAAAAAATAAATAAAGAAAAAACGATTCTCACAAAAGCCGTGAGCGAGTGGGAAAGTTTTAATTCGCGTATCCAAGATGCTTATGTTCTCCTTGAAATGTGTCAGGAAGAAAACGACGAAAAAAGTTTTAAAGAATTAAAAACTGAAATCGAAGCCCTCGAGAAAATGGGAAGTGACCTAGAGCTCAATCGAGTTTTGGGCGGGGAGCTTGATTCTAATAGCACCTATCTTTCGATCAACTCGGGCGCAGGGGGAACAGAAGCTTGTGACTGGGCCTCGATGCTTCTTCGTATGTACACTCGCTATGCAGAACAACATGGGTTTCGCACTGAAATTCTGGAAATGTCTGAGGGCGAAGAGGCTGGAATTAAGTCATGCACATTATTAATCGAAGGCCCGTATGCGTATGGTTACTTAAAAGCGGAGTCGGGAGTGCATCGCCTAGTAAGAATTAGTCCATTCGACTCAAATGCCCGTCGGCACACATCGTTTGCATCAGTTTTTGCGTGGGCTGAGGTGGATGACGATATCAATATCGAAGTGAAGTCCGAAGACATCAAAGTCGATACTTATCGTTCAAGCGGCGCAGGGGGACAGCACGTAAATAAAACAGATTCAGCGGTCCGTATGACTCACATTCCAACCGGAATCGTAGTGCAGTGTCAGTCGCAACGAAGTCAGCACTCAAACAGAGATAAAGCTCTCAAAATGTTGAAGGCCGCTTTGTACGAAAGAGAAATTGAAATTCGCAACCAAGCCAAAGAGGCCACGGAATCTACCAAAAAAGCAAATGAATGGGGCAGTCAGATTCGGTCGTACGTGATGCATCCGTATCAATTGGCAAAAGATCACCGCACGGGATTTGAAACCAATCAAGTTCATGATGTGATGGACGGAAGTCTCGATCATTTTATTATGGCTTATTTAAAATCACAGATTACGCAAAAAAATCAGCCCGCTCAGGCGAGCCCCTAAATGAAATGGCAAAACCTTAGAACTCAAATTTGGATTGCAGTCAGAGCGCTAAAAGCGGGTCGAAAAAATGTGGGTGTGTCTGCGCTTTTTTCTTTGCTCGGTTTGGTTTTAGGAGTGGCTTCTCTTGTTGTCGCGATGGCGGTGATGAGCGGATTCGAATTGGCTCTGAGTCGTGCACTTGTCGATGTTACGGGTGACCTCCGCCTTTTTCAGCGTGCCGCAGGTCGTTTTACTGAACCCTGGGAAGAGCTCATAGAAAAGGCGAAAAAAGCCGAACCCAGAATTGTTGATGGCGCCCGATTTACAATTCTTGAAGGCGTCGCTGCCAGTAAGGGGCGACTCAGCGGAGTGATGGTTCAAGGGGTAGATGAAGCCAAAATAAATTCAGTTCTTAATATCAAAGGAAGAATTATCGAGGGAGCTCTCGAGGTTCGTAAAAAAACTGAAGATGATGAAACGCCAGCTTTAGTAGGAAAAGGGCTGTTAAAAAATCTAAACCTTAAAGTGGGCGACACTTTTAAAGTTGTTGTTCCAGTCGCTGATGATCTGGCGCCCTCAAGATTTTCCAGAAAACTCGCAACATTTCGGGTGGCGGCCGCACTTGACCTCGGGAAACATGATTTTGATGAACGGTGGATCGTGACCGGTCTTGAGGCGGCACAAACCCTAAGTGCAATTGGTGACGGATATTCGGGGTTGATTCTAAAAACCACAAACTCTCTTGACGCCCGAGGCATGGCGTTTCGGTTGAATCATGAATTAGGTGCTCCCTATTGGGTTAAAGACTGGCGCCAGTTAAACGAGAATTTACTCGAAGCCGTAAAGATCGAAAAATTTGTGATCTTTTTTATCCTGCTGATTATTTTGGTCGCAGCTGCGTTTAATGTTTCAAGCACTTTATTTATCAATGTCGTGAACAAATATTCTTTGATCAGCATTTTAAAAACCGTCGGAGCCACGCCTCAATTTATTCTCCGAGTTTTTAGTTTTCAGGGGCTGATGATTGGCGCGATCGGTTTGTTTTTTGGAATTATTATTGGCCTCTTGCTCTGTTTTGCTTTTACTTTTGTGCAAGAGCAGTTCTCGTTTTTGCCCGGCGATGTTTATCATGTCGATGGTTTCGGAGCGAGTTTGCAATGGATGGACTTGTTGGTGATCTCGATTGCGACTTTGACGATTTGTTTTGTTTCAACTTTGGCTCCAGCTATGCGGGGAGCGCGCTTGTCTCCAGTGGAAGGACTTCGTTATGAGTAGTTTGCATCGTGAAGTGTTAATGGAGGCTCAGGGAATTACCAAGAGTTATTCTCAGGGAACTTCGCGACTCGAAATCCTTAAGGGCATTGATCTTACTCTTTATGCCGGCGAAGCCCTGTGTATCGTGGGGTCATCAGGTGCCGGAAAAAGTACTTTGCTACATGTTTTAGGAACCCTGGATTTACCGGACACTGGAACTTTAAAATTTCGCAATGAAGATCTGCATGCAAAAACTGAGGAAGAACTGGCAAAATTTCGGAACGAGAAAATGGGCTTCGTGTTTCAATTTCACCATCTGATGACGGAATTTACGGCCCTCGAAAACGTGATTCTCCCTTGTCAGTTAGCAGGAATGGACAAAAATGAGGCAGAGGCACGCTCACGCGAACTTTTTGACTTGATGGGCCTTGATGCCAGAAAACATCACTTCCCTTCGGAGCTCAGTGGAGGAGAATTGCAGAGAGTCGCGATTGCTCGGGCTCTTGTATGCAGACCACAGATTTTATTTGCCGATGAGCCGACCGGAAATCTCGATTCCAAGAATGGAAAAATGATTCAAGACTTATTTTTTTCTCTCAAGGACAGACTTCAGCTGACCGTTGTAGTGGTGACTCACGATACTCAGTTTGCAAAACGGTTTTCTAGAGTGCTAACGATGCACGATGGAAGACTTCACCCCTCGATCTGACGCGGTCTACAATGGGTTCCGACGGGATGTACTTTTTGTCAACAAACGTGAT
>JBFWYS010000421.1:0-3970 GCA_050186175.1 Pseudobdellovibrionaceae bacterium | reverse complement strand
ATATTTGCGGGCGTCTGATTACCAAGCGCTAGAACCACTGAATCAGCCTCGAAAGTTCTCCCACTCTGCAGATGAATTTGAAATTTTCCTGATACTCGCTCTAAAACATCCGTCACTTGCTCTGAGATTTTTTCAAACTCCAACGCAGATGAAAGGCTTTCTGTTTCTTCTCGAAGAGTTTCTCCAATGTAACTTCCAAAAAAAAATCGCGGCGCAAAAGTATCTGCCGTTGAGCCTGGAGATTTTTTTTGTAACCAATTTAGAAAATGTTCCGGTTCTTGCGGAAAAGCGCTCATTCGCGCTGCAGGAACGTTGAGCTTATGATTTGGATTCGATGTTCTATAGGCCGCTCCTCGCCCGAACTCCCCTGACTGATCAAAAAGCAAAACGCTTGCCCTTTTAATTTTTTGAGATCTGAGCTCTCGCAAAAGTTGAACTGACAAAATGGATCCAGAAAAACCGGCGCCCAAGATGGCGATCACAGCCATAGTGAATCTCCATTTTGGATAGGTTCTGTGTTTGTGGTTTTTACTTTTTTAGAGGCTATCTGTTGAAAAAATCGCTCCGTGTCATCATGGAATGAAGAGACTGCTCGAAGCGCAATTAAACATTTTATAAAAAGATAGGGCATGTCGGGTTGACTCGGCAAAAATCCCGAGCGAATTCCTGAGGGAAACATATGATGATTATTGTGCCACTCACCGCCCAGCCAGCCCGGAAGTGTGAGATTGATCGAGTTATCGCGGCGATGAAAATCCGAGCCATCACGATGCTTTGTTTCTCCACCGCCATGAACAAGGTAGTTTATACTGCGAATTCGGAAAGCCCAAACTGAAGACAGGCCGAAGATTGCCATCGGCAACGCCAGTCCGCCTCCGACAAAATAAAAAACTCCAAACCAAAAACTCCAATTCAAAACGACATGCGCGACTGCTTTCGCAGGATGAACAATAGAGCCGAACCGAAGGTATTGTGCGTAGCTATTAGCATGAACTCCAGTGTGCTCAATGAGCCCAGCCACTTTCTGATACTCAAGCTCCGATAAATCCTTAGCGATCGGCTGATGGTTCACATCCGCAAGAAACGAATACAAATATCCCGCCTTAGGATTGTAAGGATCACTCGGTTGATCTGGAATCGAATGATGAAGATAGTGAGAAATAATAAAAATTTCCTCAAATGGAATTTTCAACATCAGATTGCGGACGAAGAAAAGCCAAATTTTATTTTTGAGCACAAAAGCCTTATGAGCCCCATATCGATGATACATCGCAGTCCCCGTAATCGGCAACCACACAAAGGAATAGAGAGCTCCAGCCAACAATGTGGGCCAAGTAAAATACGCAAAGAGATAGACGATCAAAAGAACACCTAAAAGAACCGGAATGCTGTAGCTCGCAACATTGATCCAGTTTTTTCGATCTGCAAAAATATTCATGCGAAAAAAAAACTCACTCCACAATTCCTTTTTTGTCGGAACATAAAGAACTCCATTTTTCTCAAATTCATAATATTTAGGAGGCTGAAGCATTCTTTTAAAGAAACTTCGTTCTGTGACAACCATCTCTAAATTTTTACATGCAGACTAGAAATTCTAAAGCTCTATGAAAAGCACCGGCCCTTGGTCCGTTCGAACTGCTCCAAACGCCAAATCACCTTTCGAACATAGGCGAGATTTTTGAAGCATGGCTCTAAAACCATGTTAACAACATAAAAAATATTTTCTAAAACCCCCCTCATTTTCGTCTGGCGATATTAGGATTGCTCACGCTGTGCGCAATTGTTATGAAAGTTGGATGAAAAACATCATCTCAAAATCAATGAAATGGAGCTTTGAGGGAAAAGCGCTCGTTCTTTTTTCTCTCATTTTTGTGGTCGTTATTGCCGGGGCATGGACTTACGCCATGAAACTGCGCGAAACCGTGACCACCAACAATGCGGTTATCAATATCGATCCAAATGCCCTGATCGAAGTAGAAAGAATCCGAAATATCGCAGAATCACAATTGGCCTCAGCAAGATCTTTCTTCCTCCTCGGTTCAAAAGCCCTTTTTGATAAACAAAAACAAGACAAAGAAACCTTGGCCGAGTCTTTAGCCGCTTTCGAAAGAAAATATAATCTTCCTCAGATTCCTGAGATCATCAAAAAAATCACAGCGGCTAAACAGACGGAACAAGAAATTTTTGATCATGCGATGGAATTCCGTGAAAAACAGGAAGAGTCGAAAATCGTCGGTCAGTTTTATCAGTCGAAAATCGCCTCAGTACGCAATTCGATCAATGAAAACCTCGACGAAATGATCAAACTTCATAAAGCTGAACTTGAGCGCGCACGGGCGAATGCACGCTCAGCTGCCCTTGGTGTTGAAACACAGATCCCTAAGGGAATGGCATGGCTAACCGGTTTATTTGCTCTTTTATTTTTGGGAGTCTCGATTTTGATCGTTCGGATGCTTGACGAGAGAAAGCGTCAGACAGCCGAGCGCAATCGCCTTTTCACCGAAACTCAAAAAGCAGTTCAATCCCGCGATGAAGTGATTGCCGCAATTTCTCAAGATTTTAAAGAACCTCTCAGCACGATCGGAATGACTGCGGATGCAATGGCTCGCTCAGAAAAGTCGCTGACTGATGGCGTTTCAATGATCAAGAGTGAAATCTCTGAAATTGAAAACCGCATACACGATATCTGCGATCAGAAAAGTGCAGATATGGGAAGTTTAACTCTTCGTCTAGATCAAATCGGTGTGGATGAGATTTTGGACCAAGCTCGTTTGATGCTTCAACCGGTTGCAAAACAAAAGGACATTCGATTGCAAATCGAATCCGCAAACCCTCCGATACTTGCGTTTTTTGACCGCGAAAGAATCGTTCGTGTTCTCGCAAATTTAATCGGCAACGCGATCAAGTTCAGCCCAAAACACAGCACTATTTTAGTGAAAGTAAGAAGCGATCAGCAATTTGCGCATGTTTCTGTCTCTGACAGCGGAGCCGGAATTCCTGAAAAACAATTGACTGGGATCTTCGATCATTTTTGGCAGGCTCGTAAAACTGCCATGCAGGGCGCTGGAATTGGCCTTGCCGTCTCGAAAACAATTATTGAAGCTCATGGTGGAACAATTAAAGTCGACAGTTTTGCAGGAAAAGGCAGCACTTTTACTTTTTCATTGCCTCGTCGTCGTCCGGTGGGTGCTCAGTTTAAGAGGTCAGCACCTATGCGTGCGACAACTCGTTCTGAGATGCAGGAGAGCTCAGTTCACTAAGCGTCCAGAGTCCTTATACCAGCGTGATGTCAGATAAAATTAAGATTGATGCAACTCAGAGAATTTGCAGAACTTGGTACTCTTTAATTTGATCACCCATTTCGACCTCGAACTCTTCGTCAACCTTGCGATCCAAAAGAGCTTCTCCTAAATGTGAACCGGGCGTCACAACTTGGATATTCTTTCCTTCAAAAGAAAGACTAAAGCCACCGCCTTTAGGCATCAGAAAAACCCATTTCTTTTTTCCGTCAAAAAGGACTTCTACAAGGGCTGTGGCGGAGACGGAGTCATTCTTAGAAAAATTGCGCACTTGAATATGCGAAAACATTGAGAGAATTTCGTCTATCTCGCCCGCTCTTTTTGCTTGGGCTCCGGCAAGATAAGAAGCTTCGAGCGCAAAGGTATCGTATTCATTCTCAGGTTTGGTTTCTTCATGAGTTGCCGCTTCTAGAGTGGCCATGGCGGCGGATTTAATTCCGGCGAGTTCGGACTCAAGTTGGGTAATGAAGGCTTGTACGAGTTTCTTCTTATCCATGACATAAAGAATACGGAGATTTGAGTTTTAGATCAATCTAATCTCCAGAAATCGAAGTTCTCTAATTTCAAATTTCTATCTCTCAAAAATTTGCGACACGCAAATTTGGTGTCCCCACCAAGACTCGAACTTGGAATGGCAGTTTAGGAAACCGCAGTTATATCCTGTTTAACTA
>JBFWYS010000420.1:0-3998 GCA_050186175.1 Pseudobdellovibrionaceae bacterium | reverse complement strand
TTCTGATTTTGAAAAAATCAGAAGTTAACAAGCGGACACAGTTCCTAATTACCTCCACAAACTTCGTTCCGCGCGTTAGTGAAACCAGAGTTTTCCACACTTCACCCACTAAAATTAGAAAGATTCCGGCGTTTTCTCATCGGTGATGCGATTTTCCTAAGACCCTTTTTAGAATTCGGTAGAAGTAACAATCAGCGCGCGCATTGAGCAGAGACCGACGTGACAAGCTGTTTAAGGGCGGCTTGCGACACTTTCTCCGTGTTTATTTTCTGATCACATTCAGTAAAAAGTTCCCCCAGGCGCCAATTGAGTTCGCGGACTTAGCTTGGATCCATAAGAAATACTTATCTCTGACCGCGCGCACTGTTTATTTGCCGACGCCATAACTGTGCATTTTAACTAAGGAATTTTGGCTCGAGCTTTGCTAGAGGTAACGAAGGATTCAAACTTTTTGTTTGGATTGGTTGCAAAAAGGGCCTGAAAATGAAGCTGAACGTAAGTCTCAACATTTTGATTTTGATTTTAGCAGTCTCCACTGCTGAGGCAAAAATGTCGGCTTCGACCAGTGCTGTTGGACAAAATAAAACCAACATTGCGATTCCGAAAAAACCTGAAGAAAAACTTTTTTCTTCTATCATTTCACTCAGTTCATCTTCAAATATGTACAAAGAAGAATCTCCCGATCGAGAGTCTTCCGTTGACCTTCTTCTCTTGCCATCGTTGAAAATTTCTCAAGATGCGTCGCTTACACTCAAGACAATTGCGACTCAAACTGCAAAGCAAGACGAAAAAGTTTCGTTTTCAAATACCAGTTTAACTTTGGGACTAGCGGGGCCAAAATGGGAACACCGAAATTTATCGACGGGATTTTCTTTCGCAGGAATTGCGCCGACAAATACTGAATCTCGTGAAAAGGATTCTTTTCGAGGCGGCGCCTCACTCGGAACAAAACTTGTTTGGGCGCCAGCTCCTGTGACTCTCGCTTACGCAATTGCCGGCACTCGCAACTTTCACGAGTACACTCTGAGTTCCGAGGGCTCACCGAACATTCAATATTCTGTGACTCAATCTTTGAACGCAGAATTAACGTTAGGACAATGGGGACTCAGTGCAGAGGGACTCTATAGATACAGTTGGACGTATCGAAATTTTTCAAGGCAGAGCTACGCTTCTAGTTTCGGAATTTCATATGCATTTAATGACAGTTGGTCGGTCTCAACCGGCGTAGAAAATAGTTTAGGGCCTTTGTTTAAGGCCAATGGGCGAGACACGAATATAAGAGTTTTCGACCAGAACCAGTCGCAAATTAACTTAGGATTAACTTTCACCAATTAGTTGGGGGAACCATGAAGAAACAAATTTTATCAATCCCATTTATCGCTACGGTCATGGTCTTATCGGCATGTACTAAAGAGCTTCCTATGGACAAATTGTTCAAAGGAGAGGCGATGCCGAAGTCGAAGATCGATATCGCGTCTGAGTTCATTTATTCAGCATCGATGGGAAAGGCCAGCCGTACGTCTCCGGATGCATTTCCTTATATGTTTGCGGATTCTAAGCGGGTCAAATTGGAGTGGGGAGAAAAATCTCTTAAAGTTGTAGAGACGGAAAGAGATGCTCGTTTTGGCGAGAATAAGACCAATGACAAATTAGTTTTAGAAATTCCTGTAACGCACTCTGATTACCAATGTGCGAAAGATAAATACGGTGAATGCACGAACAAAGAAGAAGTTGTTGATACAAAATGGGATAAAAAATCCTATTTTGAAGTTCAATCGGACGCTCCTAAGTCAGGGCAGCTTGATCTTCTTCCAATGTTGGGTCCTTCTGATGAAGAAGATCAGAAGTGCTACGAAGAGGTCTCTGCACGGATTAAGGATTTTAGCGTAGAAAAAGAAGCGATTAACTTTTCTGTGGAGAGAACTTTTAAAACAAATATCAAGTGTTTGTCGACTATTGATACTCTTGCGGACACTAACGTCTCTGCTGTTTTTCATTATTCAATGGTAAAAGCATCAGCAATTTTATCTCCGGGGTTTAAAACAGTTGAATATCCAAATGTAGATGAGCAGACGTTTGGTTATTTTAACACAAAGAGAAGCTCTCTTGACGTTGGCAATAACAAAACTCAATCTGGTGAAAAGACTATCATGAATCACTGGAATCCAGAGAGAAAAGAAATCATTTTTCACTTGAGCGACGAGTTTAAAAAGCCCGAGAACGCGACGATTAAAAAGCTGACTCAGCAAACAATTGAGACGCTAAATCATGGTCTTGGAGAAGCGGGCGCCAAATTCAAAGTTTCTCTTCAAGATCCTTCTGGAAAAGTTCCTGGCGACATCCGAAACAGTATGATCGTTTTGGTTGAAGATCCAGTAGCTTCAAGTGTGATCGGTTATGGTCCTCAGACAGAAGATCCTGTGACTGGAGAAATTATCAGCGCTCGAACAGTCATGTTTTTAGGAACAATCAAGTCTAACATCAAAATCATGTACGATGAGATTTTGAAAAAGAAACAAGAAGCGAAAGAAGAAGCGGCTAAGGCAGTAGCGAAATCTCCAATGGATCTTGGGTTGGCGAGTCGTGTGACTGTCGGGGAAAAAATAAAAGCTAAGCTTGCGCGCGCAACTTTTACTTCTAAAGACCTCGAGTCGATCGTAGTCTCTACAGGTGCGAGTGCAAGTGCCGAGGAAAAAGCAGCAGAAAAGAAGGGTTCAAGCGCAAAAGAGATCGCAGTTAAGTTAAATGCTGACCAGATCATCAAGGACGTTCGAAACTATAAAAAGAATATTAATCCTGAATATGTACTTGGCGATGCGGTTTCAAAGTTTCGTTATCAGCACCAAGTTAAAAACTGCGCTCTTGGACATGGCGCAGATTTCAGCCCGACAAGCGTAAGTACTGAGCTTTTAGCAAAGTTCCCAGACGATGCTAAGCCATGGGTCAGTTTGACAGATGCTGAAAAGCAAAATGCAATTGACATTCTATTGCCTGAAGTTTGGGTTCCAACACTGATTCATGAGTTGGGCCATAATTTGGGTCTCCGACATAACTTTGAAGGGTCAGAAGATAAGAACAACTTTTACTCTGACGATGAGTTAAAGGCTCGAAAAATGGATCATCGTGCGGTTTCAAGCAGCGTGATGGACTACGTTGAAGACGTAAAGGCTCTTCAAGTTCTTGGAAAGTATGACATCGCTGCATTGAAGTTTGCATATGCAAAAAAAGTGGAGACGGCCGAAGGTAAGATCATTGATGTCGAAGAAAATTTGACTCAAATGAAAAAGGCGAACTCTGCTCTTGCGCTCAAGAAATACGGTTACTGTACGGATGAGCATACAGGAATAAATGCAGGTTGCCGCCGATTCGACGAAGGAACAAGTTTAGTCGATATCGCAAAAGGTCTCATTAAGTCGATTGAAGAGCGATACACCATCAGAAACAAAAGAAATGATGCTTCTGATATGAGCTTATTGCGTGACTATACACATTACCGAAGAATGTTTGGTTTGTTCGTAGAATTAAGAGCGATGCAGGAAGTTTATGAACGAGTGAAGTACCTGGGTAAGGTTCGCGATAATGACCCTATTTGGGTAGATGAGCCGGACTATGCTGATATAAAGGGAGCTTCGCTATTAGCGGGACAATACCTCATGAAAGTATTGTCAACGCCGGATTTAACTTGTTTGGTCGCAAGAGAAGAAAATCCAAATGTGATTTCGGATATGGTTCCTCTTCATCAGATTAGGAAAGGGGCCGTCTCATGTCTTGATCTAAAGTTGAACAGTCCTTTCATCATGCTCGGAGAAGCTGGAAAGCTTATCAATGCTGGAAAGGATCCAGATAGCACAAACAACTATGTCGATCAAATTGACGTACGAGGATACTGGTTGGCGAAGCTCGCTGCGAGCCGAGTTCTCTTTGCGAGAAGTTTAAATAATTCTTCTTTCGATAAGAATACGGATAACTTCATGGATCGACCGGAGTTCTTTAGACCA
>JBFWYS010000419.1:0-3998 GCA_050186175.1 Pseudobdellovibrionaceae bacterium | reverse complement strand
CGACATAATAAATAGCTATAATAAGATCGTACCCAAGGAATTCTCACTCGGATCACATCGATATGCCATTTACATTCTGGTAAGCCTGGTCAGCATAGACTGACAGATCATGTACAAGCCCATCAATCAGTTTAAAATGGATACAGATGTCGGAAAGCTGGTCTCGCTTATCGGAAATCGGAAGAATCATTCGATTTCGGAGATCAAGATTTATGTATGAAGAAAGATATTCGATTGTCCCATGTATTGCGTCGGGAGCTCAAAGGGAAAGTCCTTTCTCGTGTTGCACGAGAAGTTGGCATGAGCGTTTCACTTCTTCATGACTGGTATAGTTCAGCTAGAAAGCCATCGGCAAAAAATTTATGGCAGTTAAAATTGTTGGCTGAGCATTTGGGTTTAACCTTGGATGAAATTCTTTTTGATGATCAAGGCAATAAGCAAACGATTAGCTCGACTTCATTTACAGATCGCGGAGTTCAGTACCGAATCAACATAGAGAAGATAAAGGGGAAAGAATGAACCAGATGTTTAAACTCTTGCCGCTTTGGATAGCACTAAGTACCGCTGGATGCGCAAGCCTGTCATCTCCCAAGGAGACAGTTAGATCCATCTTTAATGAGGTCAAAAACCATAACTATGAAAAAGCTCAAGAAATTTATAGCCAGAGTCCAAGTTCTTCAGGGTTCGAAGTTTATGTTGGAGGAGGAGCTGCCTATGGAACTGTCAAATCGGAGGAAATAGAACGGCTTTTAGGTGTTGGCACCTCCTATATGAATATATGTGAAGGACTGGTCAAAGAAGCAAAATATAATCAGTCAGTTTCAATCTCAGATTTAAAAGATCAATTTGAAAGCGAATGTGAATTTAAAGGAAAAGACTACCTAAAAGATGATCTAGTAAAGATCAAACAATATTCAACCGTTGATCTCCTTGCAGAAGCTCCTCATTTTAAGAGAGAGTTTTATAAGGAGATCACAAAACTTGAATCAAAGTCTGCGGCTCAGCAGAATTTAGAAGAATTAGCCACGCGGGATAAAGCTACCAAAGCGGAAGCTTATGAAAATAGTCCGGAGTTCTATTCCAAAAAACTTTGTGAGATGAATGATCGGATCAAACTTGGAAACAAAGTCATAACCAAAGAAAATGAAGCTGGGAAAATTAGTGGATATATCGACAAGAAAAAACTTTATGAAGCTGGGAGAATTATCCAAGCGAATCAGGACAATATTAAACATTTCAGCTCTGAGTACCAAACTAAGTTTGGAAAAATATGGAATACATCAGAATGCAAATGAGTCCCCTGATTTTGATCCTTGTCATTTCTACGCAGGCAAAAGCTCAATGGCTCTGTCGTGAGGCATCTTCTACGCGGTCTGGTCAGACCATCACGGCTTGCGGTGTTGGAAATTCACAAAATCTAGATGAAGCCCGAATCAAGTCTCGAGAAAGCGCGATTGAGGAATTCAAGCGAGTATGTCAACTATCGGCAGACTGCTTTATCTACGACTACAAGATTGTTCCAAAGCGCACGGATTGTGAATTTAAGAATGCCAATCATGTCTGTTACCGTGCATTGGATTTTGAAATCAGTGACCGGAAAAGAAAGTCTGTGTCGTTGGACTTATCTGACTTGGAAATAGAGCTTAGACAAAAGAATCAGGAAATTCAGTCGATCCAGGATCGCATTGATAAGATAGACGAGATTAAAAAGTCGGAAAATGAAGCAACCTTAAAGAAGCAAGAGCTTGCGGATTTACAAGCCAGTCTAAACCAAAAGGAATCTGAGGCACTCAAACTTCAGGATCTGAATTCAAAAGACACAGTTGAATCCGGCGGCTACCGATATTTGCACCAAACCTACAAGAATAGCATTAAAGTTTCATTTCACTACTGGGCATCCAAACTGACATCACAATCTGAAAACGACATCATGTGGATTGCGGCTTATGAAAAGCGTCCTTACCATTGGTTCGGACTACAATTATACGGCGGCTTTGGAAGCGGTCGCTTAGACAATCAAAAAAATAGTGATGGCGATGTTCCCACAATGGGTAGTCCTAATACGACTCAGGCTTACAGCGGAACTGTGGCATATGCAGATATTGGACTGGCGACTCTTTTATATTCTGGATGGAGTGGCACATATTTAAAAGTGGATTACGGATACCTAAGTGGCCGTAAAGAAACCTATAACGTGTCTTACAATGGGGCTGGCGTAGGGACACCTATAAATGACTCGGATACATTTTCAAAAAGCTATGTGGGATTGAGTTTAGGTTTAGATACCCGAGATGATCAAAAAGGCTGGGGCGTATTTTTTGAATTAGGAACAAGAAAAATAAATGATCAAAATAGTCTCGGATTCATCAGCGGTGTCGGCATTAATTACGGATTCTGAGAGCGGGTCTCTTAAAAATTCTATCGAATCATAAACTGAAAAGTAAACAAGCGTTCAAAAAATATAGTTCCTTACTTTTGGTCTAGTAATTGCGATTATTAGTTTTGAGAAATAACACCCGACTTGGAGTTATATGAACACCCTTTTAGAAGAATTTGCTACCGAACACTTGAGTGATGTTCTCCTTATGATAATAGCTGAGAAAATGATTAAATATTATTCTCACTTAGATGGAGAGGCTCTTTCAGAAGAAATAGATAGTGCTGGACTTAAAATCGCTATAAAACAAAGCGAATACTTAAAACGAGCCATCTCCAGAATGATCAAAATAGCACAAGTCTACAATATAAGTCCGAACAGGTATGCGTGGTCTGATTTCATTGACCAGGAAAAAGATCTAGAAATTGAAACGGATCGAATTGCGTGCCTTTTTTTAGCCAAACTTGTGCAGACTTAAATTTCGATTTGCATATCAGCACTATCTTGGATCCTCCTAACAATCGCACGTGGTCCATGAGTTCTGAGCTACTTTTTTCTGATGAATTTGAAGCGAGAGTTGTTCTCCCAATAATTCTATCGAAACAATCTTTGAGAAGTAAACCACTCTCAAAAAAATATAGTTCCTTACTTATGGCTCCGGAGTTGCGAGTATTAGTTTTGAGCAAAAGAAGCTCAGAAATGGAGACTTTATGTCTACAAAAAAGCCAGTGCAGAAGAAAGCACCTAAAAAAAGAGCAGCCGTCAAAGAGTATCCTTATCAGGTCGCAACGAAAAAAGGGCAAGTGCCAATGTCTGATGCCGAATTTCTAATGTGGATGTCAGATTTTGCTGGATACTTCGAAGGTGAAACATTTGCCGACGCTATGGAAACGATGATCGAGTGTACCTATGATGGTAAGTTTACAAAAAGACAATACAAACTATTAGATACAGCAATCAGTAACGGTAGAGACTATCGCATTCTTGAGTCCAGAAGATATGAGCCAAAGAAAGTTCTGCTTGGAAAAAAGCCATAGGCTAAATGAAATTGCCATGGAAGGCTTATTTATTGAAATTCATTCTTCTCAAATCCATCCGAATTTTCCTAGGACAGCTATCCATGGTCAAAAGTGCTTGCGCTTCCTTTTTCAAGTTAAGTTCCACTGAAAACTGGTCTCTAGCTAACTCTTCGATTTCTTCAATAGAAAGTTGACAGGAAATAGTTTTGGTCCAAATAAGTCTTTTGGCTCTTAATATCTGCTGATTGAAGGATCCATTTCTTAAACGGTACATTTTTAAAAGAGCTTTTGTAATAAAAGTAACGTCAGCAACTTGAGCATTCTGAATTTCAAAGGTGAAGATCTTCAGCAGTCTTAAGTGAGCGTTGCGAAGCTCATCTTTTTGCCATTTATCAATGTGTGAGTCCCCATCAATTTCAATTGCAACTCCGGAAGTTAAATCAGTCTTCAAACCGAAAATAATTAGGTCGGGCACGTAGTTGCCGACTACCGTTTTGAACCCGGGTGTTATATCTTTTGAGTTTTTCTGACTCGGTTATACTTCTAGGTGTTTTTGACTTGGAGTGTTCTGTTTAATTGATGCTAGTGTTCGGGCAAAAGCG
>JBFWYS010000418.1:0-4004 GCA_050186175.1 Pseudobdellovibrionaceae bacterium | reverse complement strand
CTATGGAAGAAAAATCTATGAAACAAGCTTTGAGCTTGGATTATTCATCCGATGGCAAACGAGTTCTTCCGCCGTATTTAAGAACGGATCAAGAAACCTTTTTAAAGAAAACCGTCCTTAATACCCAATCGCACCTACCACAGAGACAGCGCCGCCACTTAGGTTTATAGTTTTACAGTTCTCCCATCTGAATCTTTTTAACGATGACTTTTTTGGCTTTTAGCGAATACCCAATCCATCTCATCGGAGCTCCAGGTGGCGTGTCTAGAAGAATGTCATTCATCCCATCGCCATCGACATCGCGAGTTACGAGCTCTGGACGACCGCAGGAAGAATCCGGTGAGCTGCTGTCCATTCCTGATTGAGAAGTGTAACATTCATAAGACTCGATTTTAGGAACAGCGCCTGGATCATTTATCCCCGTGACCGGTGCCCATGAGGTTGCAGGTCCTCGAGAGAACGTAAAGTTTTCAGGAAGGTGCTCCACTTTATCAAAGCGCACCCGCTGACCATCTTTTGAGAACGTTTCTAAAAGAAAGAGAGCTCCCTCTCCAGGGAAAAATTGTTCCACTCGACCCCATAAATAATAGCCCGTCAGATCAGAAGTCGTCTGACCGGTGATCGCATTTTTCGTGTAAACGCTCCATACTCCACGTGAAGACTTAGATACATTCTCCATACATGTACGGAATTTTGTGAGCTCGGGCTCCTGCATATGAGTTCTCTGCGAATCGAGCGCCTCCTGCTCGCATCCATTTTTGATGTCGGTGTTAAACATGCTGTAGGCCAAATAAGGTTGACCATTTACATTGATCAAAGAATCAGAAAACCGGTGAATGCAATTGTCGATATAGTCCCCTCGACGGAAGTAGCTGTTAACCGAAGAATAGTCCCACGTAAACTGTGTTGTCGAAAATGCTAAATACTGCGCCCAATCTAATTTCGAAGTCGCCCTCTTCCAACGAAGAGCCGCTACATACCTCGAAACATTACAATTCCAATTTTCAAAAGTACCGACTGTTGATCCCGCTACAACCGCAGTCATATACTCTTTATTTCTTGGATCGACAAACGTTGTATACCCGCCGTACCAGCGGCCTTGATGAAACCATTTATGAGTTTTTGGCTCTGTAAATTGCGCGACATCATGAAATCCCAGATTAATCTGTTTTCCGGTTCTTCCAGAGAGAGATAAAATATATTTAAAGTAAGGAAGATGAATATCATCCCATCCATCTTTATCAACATCAAGTAACCAGCCTCGACTATGCCTGAATCCGGAAACTTTTACTTCGTCTTTTCCTTGGTCCTTAAACGAAACAGAAACGGATCTAAATCCCGTGCCGCAGTTCGTATCAGGCTTAGAAATATTTTTTGGATCAAACATACACAAGAACGGCCAATAAGGTTTGTCTAAATAGTGCATGCCGGGAGCCAAAAATGGATAGCCTTTTCGCTCAGGACTTTTTACAACCGAAAAATAGGTATTGTAATACTGGTAGTCTAACATCGAAGCATTATCAACAAAAGCCACGGCCTTTGCTTGATTTGGATCGATGACAGTGACTCCTGATCTTACGTCTTTGTCGCTTCGGTTAAAATAGTAGTAGACATAAAAAGCTTCATACTGATTACCGAAATGAAAACCCATAAGTCCCATTTCACTGACATGAACGTCCTTATTGATAAGAACTATATTCTTCGTCGCACTATTACCGACTTTATACAACAAACATGTGCCTTCTCCGCATTTCACGACGTCAACTTGAACAGAAGTTCCGTTCATCTGATTCCCAACAAACTTAATCACTGAAGGATGATTTTGCGTGGAGCGGACCACACGCTCATCTGTCTGGCTGCTCACAACACGTTCAACAGACGATTTCTGAGCTGTGGATTGGCATCCAAAGAGGGCAATACTCAACGTGCAAATTATGAAAAATTTATTCATTTTATCTCTATTCATTTGATGGGTTAATTGAACTTAGAGGCACTACACAAATAAGAATAGCTGTATTTTTATGAGTTGAGATCTGGACTTTCGTGGAGATTTTAAATCGATTTTTGAGAGTTTTGCTTCACGGTTTTTCCTGGATATAAGTTTTCTTTCGGTGTGCAGAGGTGTCCATCCAGAGAGCCTACTGCGTTCTGCCATTGTGACAATGCCGATCGGTTAAGACACGCTGAAAGATATCCTGTCATGAGGGCGATCCACCATACCCCTGGGGAACGCTGAACTGAAACAACCGTTTCTCCTCACTCCTCCATTGGAATGAAAACTCCATTGGAATTTGAAAGTTAACTCATGTGGAAAGACTCAAGATCCCTCCGGCTGAAATTCGGGGGGGGGGGTAACCTCAAATGAATCATCTTGTGATGACCAGAACAAAGCAGAGTGAGATTTTCTAATTCATCTCCGCCACCTTGGGACACTTGAATAATATGATGAACGTCTAAGTGTCTTCTCTGAGAACAACGTATGCCGTCTGAATCTGAGTGAGCACACTGTGAGTTATATTTCAATTGAACCAAGTGCTTCATCGAAGCCTTCAAAGGCTTTCTAATTTTTGACGCGCGCATTTTGGTAACAATGCTTGGGCCTTGTAAATCATGTGACACAGTAGAGTTTCCTTCGACTTTAGGTGAAGGATTTACATTCACCTCTCCATCGCCATTGCTCATAGTCTTGAAGTCAGCATTTTCAACTCCGCCTCGATGGCCAATGACATTGGATTTGGGTGCCGTAAATTCATTAATAGTTTTGGCGCGAACACTTTCTTTTTGTATGTCTACGGCTTTATTTTTGTCTTTGAAAGGATTCGCGATTTCAGATTGAACGCCTTCTCTTCTCGTAGAATTCTTAGTCTTAGGATTTCCTTCCTCTTGAAGCTTACCCCGCATTTTTTGTCTTTTTGCTCGTTTAATCGGATCATGTTTTTCCAAGTAAAGATCTGCCATTACATTTAGTGACTCTTCAAGGCTTACGGCCCTCTTTTTCTTTGAACTCTCTAAATCCTGAATGCGCCTGAGTTTTAGCATTAATTCTTCTGAAACCCCAATCTGAAGTTGTACTCGAACAGTGCCTTTGCCAGAGGACACACTCTTTTCACTTGCTTCTAATTTAATAAGATTTATCTGTTCTCTTGGAGCACTTGAATATTCGAGTTTTTCTCTGACAGCTTCCGCGGGTTTTGCAATTGCGATTTGTTTCTCAAGCTGATGCTTTGTGGAGGTTTTCGCCAAAGAAATCCATTCCGATTTGTTTTCCTTTGTAATTACTGAGGTCATTCTTTTTGCTTTTGATACAGTGATCGAGCCATTTCTGATCTCTTCTTTTAGTTCCGGAACCTCTTGAGTCTTTCTTGCCACCCCGATAAATATGTAGGCGACTTCATTTGAGAGTTTTAGAACGTCCGTGGCATAAGAAAATAGAGAATTACACTTGTGTTGATAGTAGATTCTGTAACGATCAACTTGTTCTAAGATTTCAATAAGTTCAATTTCAGAGCGTTTATAGGACTTGGCTACTTCCATTGCTCGCCCATGAATTTGTTTGTCTCTGATATTAGTCATCTTCTTACTCCTTTTCTTTACAGAAAAACTTTCGCTCGTCCTAGCGGCATCTTCCTTATATAAAAACTTTTTTTTCGTTTGTGCCCCAAGTGGGCAATTCAATAAATTGGAAAATTTATATCACGGGCTTTTTGAAGCAGGATTCTGGGTGAGGAAGGATGTGTTTTTAATCCAAGTTTATTTTCTCTAATCGCCTCACCATTGAGTTAAAAAGCGAATTTTACTTTTATGCAGAAAAACTTTGCGATCGTTAATTACAACTGAGATTAGAGATTCAATAATCCTGTCAACCTGTTTCTGTGAGTTGTCCTGTTTCTGTGATTTTGTCACCTAATTGGTAACTCAGAAAATGTCACTTTGTGATCTAATTTTTCTATCCATTTCAAGGAGGAAAAATTGTTGGAGCGACTGGAGATGCATGAGATGCGAAA
>JBFWYS010000417.1:0-4007 GCA_050186175.1 Pseudobdellovibrionaceae bacterium | reverse complement strand
CTATGCCTGTTTTTTCATCTTTTACTTCAAGCTCTCTTTTTCTTTTAAAATTTGCAGATGTCAATGGAGTTAAAGAATCGTCTTGAACGACAGAAGATTTGCTTATTCTTTGCTTACTTAAAGGAAAGCAAAGTAAAGCCATTTTATGTGTAGCCAATGAGTTTATTTTCCAAGTCTTAATAACACTAAATTCATTAGACTTGAAAAAATTAATAAATTTATTTGATTCAGAAGCTTCTAATATAATGTTGTTAGCAAAAGTCCTTTTTGCTAATTTTATAACTCGATCTAGCAATAATTTTTGGTAATTTTTTCCTAAACTGTGAACGGAGTCTAATATTTCAAAACTTTTTATCTCAAAGCTACTAGGAGCTTCTTCCAAGTCTTCCCTCAAAGCTTTCTTATAAACAATAAATCCAAGTGGATTTTCTTGATCTAATAATAGAACTTCGCATCTTCGATCTGTCCTTTCCAAACATTCTGTAAAATTATCAGTCTCTAATAATTCTTTAATGATAGATTTGAAAGGAGACGAATCTTTTAGATAATCAAAAGATAATTTAGAGACGTCTTGTGGACTTACCTTTTCAAGAACCGATATATTAGCCGTACTCACTACATTGCTCCTTATTTCATAGATTTATGGCATAACATCTTTCAGAATCTCTGTATTATTTGTCAAAGAAAATATTTTATTTGACCCAAGTTGCTACCTAAACAGGCAGATCTCAGAAGTTTCTTAAACTATTAATCATTAAATTTTGCAAAAAAATCCCTCTTGTTCTAAATTCTTTTTACCGCAAAAAAATGTAATGCTCCCCATTAAGCAAGCGAAAAAACTGTGAGTATCTTATTTTGGCTTCGCTGTGTATAATAGCTTCGCTTTTTTTTCTATTGAAGAGGAAGGTTGTCAAGCTACCTCTTGCTTGCTAAAATTCTCTCCATTCTGGAGGCTTATATCCTAGAGCAGAGTGAAGGTAAGTCTTGTTATAATGATCTACCCATACATCAAGCGTATCTTCGACTTCCTTCACCCCTTGCTATTCTTTGATCCAGAAGAGTTCTTCTTTTAGGGTCTGGATGCTTCTTTCTGTTTCAGCATTTCCCTTGGGGTTGTTATAGCTTGTAAAGAAACGATTTTTTCAGCTTTTTTAGCCGTCCCGGATAAAAGGAAATATCTTGTGTTTCAGAAGCCTATACCTTATATCCATGGAGTCATATCCCTTATCAGCCTCCAATATGGGAATCAATTGGTATAATTTGTAAAGTCTGCAAATCTTTGCTTCGATTGGACTTATAAGCTTTGTAACCGTAATCCACCATCTCTCCTTCCCCTTTGTCTCATGAAAAAAACATCAAATGAAAGTCGTTCGAAGTTTAGCAAACCCCCTAGCTCTGCACAGTCTCTAAGCTTATGAAGCACAACGTTAAGAGTGCCATTCACTTCCCGCTGACCAACGATGTCCGGTTGAGCGTGCTGCCCATTTTCTGCCCTTGGGTACATCGCACCATCGAGATCCTGTAATTAAAATCCAAAGAATGCTGTTACAAATCTTTTTCAATGACAATCCAGGTCTACCCATTCTATGTGTGGATAAAAACAAGGGTTTCAAAATTTTCCACTGTGATCTGTTCAAACCATTAAATATTCCTGACATCTTATACCTACTGATTAGGTAGTAAAGATTAATGGATTCTTAAAATTTTACACGACTTTTGGGATAGGTTCTCAGTCCGATGTACATGACCAACCTGAATTTTAAAATGTTTAATAAAACCATTTTTAACACAAAACATCGGGAAGACGATTTGTTCAGACATAGATTCAGCTTATCTTTCCTACACTCATTACCTATCGATTAGCTGATTGCTTGGATGTCAGGAGGATCTCAACCTCACTGTTTCCTTCCCGGGTGTTTACCCTTCTCTAGGTTGTTAGACTTGCTCTTTCTTCAAGGATTTAGGTTCATCCTACTCTAAGGATGGTCTCTTCTATCGAGAGATAACTCTCTGCGCAAACTTCTTGTCTTAGCCGATTTTAGTATGCGGAAAAAACCTACAACATTAATAAAATATTGTTAGAGCAAAGTTAAAATGTCACCATCTGTGCTTAGGAGGAGTTTAAAGTACAGGGATACGAGTGGGCGTACCCCTCCAAGGGAACCTTTCTATACCCCATGGGGGATCTCGGCGTTCTTAATACTGTCTTATTAACGACATGGATGATTCCTCTTAGGTTTTGCTGGGCGATCTAAGATATTCACATACATTTTTGTAAAACGGTTCGGACTCTTTACATGGATTTGATAGGCCACTCCTTCATAACTAAAACTTAAATCCTTAGATAGTTTCCTTGTTGTTTGCTTTGCAAAAAGTCAATCTAGATCGACTTTTTTGTTAAAGGGACGATGCGCATTTTCTGTTTCCCTAGGTTCGACTCCATATTTTTTATTATAGCTATCGATGAACTTGGGAAGATACTGGTTAGCTTCCTATATGGTGGAGATGCTGCGGAGGCGCTTCTCTTTAATTAAACGATCTTGCAGGGTTCCATTGGCCCGCTTCTACGCGCCCTTTAGCCTGATGAGGGCTATGGGCGCAGATCAAATCAATTCCTAGTTCTCTTAGTACTCCTGCAAAGTGGGTTTCTCTTTTTTTAGTGAGGTTTTCTCTATGGGTTCTAAAGATGTTGTGTTTATCTATATACAACGCTCGAGGTCTTCCATATTGATGGAGATGCTTTTTTAAGAGTTGTTGGTAGGCTTCTGTTGTTTCTGCAGGAACAAATTGTCCTGCTGTGATCTGGATGGTAGCATCATCTACAAAGAGAACGGTGGTGCACTCAGGTCCTCTCTCCTCGAACCAGGCATGGAGCGATCCATCTCCTTGCAGGAGTTCTCCGAACCTTGTCCGCCTTAAGCGACGGGGATGGATCTTGTATCTTTTCTTGATTTTTGGTATCCATAAACCTCTTTCTACCATCCATTTTCGAATGGTATCGGAGGAAAGGCATGGTCACTGCCTCTCCTCAATTTTATCTCGAGCAAATGTCGGGCCAAAGCCTGCATATTCTTCCATATGCAAAACCTTTAAAACATCTGCTTGAACTTTTGGGTCTGTTCGGTTGGGGCTTACCTTGTCTACATGCTTAAATATGAGTCCTTCTGCTTCTTCTAAACAGTATCTTTTACGGAGTCTTTTGGTGTGTCTTAGCGACTTATTGCATGTGACGCTTAATCGTTCTGCTTCTTTGAGGCTCATTTTCCTTTTCTCCATTCCTCCTCCTCAATTGGATTAAGCGGGTGACATAATAACATTGGCGAAAAGGTGACATAACAAAGTTGCTCCTACAACATTAATAAAATATTTGACAAAAAAAAAGATTGTGTTAAAATATTGACCTTTTTCATCTTAATTAAGGAGAATCGTAATGTCTGTTCAAGGAATTGCTTCTAAGACTCTAGCCGAACCTATCCAGTTAGGTTTTAAATATCTGAGAAAATCATCTTCTTTTAAGCCCTTGATTCAAGAATGCTTAGGAAGATCAAATTTTGCTAAATGTATTGAGAGAAAAGATCGAAAGTGCGAAGTACTTTTAATTAATGACGAAGAACCTTTAGGACTGTTTGTATATAGAAGAGGTTTGAATAATGATTTGGAAATTGCTCCACAAAGTTTTTCAATAAAAACTTTTCAATTAATAAATCCTAAGAAAAATCTTGGAAAAAACTATGAACAGATTTTGTTAGATCGAGTAATAAAATTTGCTAAAAGATCTTTTGCGCAAGGTGTTATTGTTGAAATAGAGAAACAATCATTATTGTTACCTTTTTTACAAAGCAAAGGATTCAATATTATAAAGAGTTGGGATGAAGAGTATGATAAGCATCTTGTTCATTTTTCGTTACCTTCAAAAAAAACCAGAATGATTAGTACTGCAGCAAAAACTCTAAAAACTGTAAATAAAAGTAATTCTGAGGAAAAAAGCAGTGAGAAAAGAACTAGAA
>JBFWYS010000416.1:0-4025 GCA_050186175.1 Pseudobdellovibrionaceae bacterium | reverse complement strand
TAAAAGCAAACAGAAAGTAAGGGACCCCGTCGCTTGACATCTGCATCCATCTGCCAAAAATAACAGAAAAGAGAAGGACGGTAAAAAGAGGTTGAAAGAGGATCCAGCCTACTCCCAAATAGGTTTGGGCATAGCGGGCTTTCAAGTTACGACGCAAGAGCATGAAGAGGACTTCGCGATAGCTGTAAAGCTGCCGAATGTTGATCCGGGACCATCCCGAAGTGGCTTGAACGATAATCGGCTTCATAAGTTTTATGGATTTAGATTAGGCATGAGGTTAGTCAGTTTCATTGCAGAAGTCAACCCATTTCTCATAGGAAAATTGCTCGTGACATTTTATGGGCGCCACGATTACACTTAGCATCGCCAAGTGCAACTTGTTTTATGAAATTAAGTAAAAATTGTTTTGCCGCCTCCCGAAAAGTCAAATGCATTTACTTCCTGCTGGACTTCTACCACTTTTTTTTAACCCGTTTCTTTTTTTGGAAAAATAAACCCTCTCGACAAGCCCCTCAAAAAATTTTGCTAGCAAACTGGGGCGCATTGGGCGATGTTGTTTTATCATCAGGCGTCATAGCTGTTATCAGGACAAAATTTCCCGAATGCAAGATTGGATTCCTAGTCTCAAAAAAGTCCAAAATCGCTTTGGAATCATGTCCTCCCGTTGATTGGGTCCACGAAGCGGACAGCTGGCTTGCGCCAGGCCGTTCATTTTGGAAAAATGGATTAAACTATCTGCATTTTCTATTGACGCAGCAACGCCGGCTCGCAAAAGAGCTGTCGCAAATCAAATATGATATCGCTATTGAATTAAGACCGTTCCTTCCTAATGTTATCCCATTGCTTTGGAATGCCGGCATTCCTGTTAGAATAGGGTTTTCTTCAAGCGGAAACTCAAGACTTCTCAATCAAACCATTGAATGGCATAGTCAAGATTACCTTCCCTATTGTTATCCAAGTTTACTGAAAAAATTGGATATTTTGCTGACTGACCCTGATCAAATCCTTCCAAAGATTTCTTCCAACTCGCTCTCCCCCTTATTAGCGAAATGGCCCTATCTTTTATTCCATCTCTGCTCCTCCGATGATCGAAAAGAACTGCCTTTGGATTTTTGGCGTTCGCTCCGTTGCAAATGCGAGCAGGCTGGATATAAGGTCTATTTTACCGGGATGGGAAATCGGGAAAAGGAAAACATCGATAAGGTTGCAAAAGACAACGAATTCAATCTGTGCAATCGGCTTGATTGGAAGCAGCTAGTCCAGCACATCCAATCCGCTCAAGGCATTGTTTCAGTCGATTCAGTCCCTATTCATCTCGCTGCTGCACTTGACGTTTCTTGCGCAGCGATCTTTCGAAACACAAACTATTCGCATCTGTGGAAACCTAACCGAACCACAACCCGCATCTTTGAGTTTAAGGACAATAATATTTGCGAAAATGTTTTTGAAACCATCAAAGAATGGATGTCTGAAACACAAACAGATCTGAACAAAAATTTGAAATTAAATGACGAACTACAAACTAACAATTTGCATTCCAACTTATAACCGCGCCGATTATTTGCCTAGTGCACTTGAAAGCGTGCTCTCCCAAGTTACAGACCGCGTTGAGATTGCTATCTGCGACAATGGATCCGTCGACAACACTCCTGAAATCGTTGCATCTTATGTGCAAAAATACCCCTTTATCAAATTCTTCCGATTTGAAAAAAACGTAGGGCCAGACGGCTGCTTTATCAAAGCGGCTGAAATTGCGACTGGAGAATATTTCTGGTTTTTGGGAGATGATGACGCCATTGAAGAGGGGAGTATCCAAACCGTTTTACAAGCCTTAGATGAGAGTCCCAATTTATCAGGAATCTCTGTGAACCGAAAAATTTATGATCCAACTTTAAGCAGAGAGCTGCCTTACGAGCCGATTTTGCCAAGCCTTACGAGAAGCCGATTGTATGAAGATGCCGATGCCTGCATTAAAGATTTGTTCATCTACTTTGGCTACATGTCCGGGCAAGTGTGCTGCAAAAAAGTGTGGGAAGAGGCTATCTGTTCCACTCCCAATGTGGAAAGGTACTATAAAGCCTACAGCATTCTATTTCTTTGCTCCAAAATGGTCTTGATGAAGCAACGCTGGCTTTATTTAGACTCAGCTTATGTGAAATATCGAATAGATAACGATTCTTTCGCAGCTCAATTAGGACTCTACAATCGGTTTTTGCTGGATGTAGTGGAATATAAAACGATCGCAGATGGCCTTTTTGTGCTAAGCCCCTCCTTGCATCAATACTGCCTCAACAAAGTCTGCAAAATCCATATTCTGGCAAGGATCATTAAGATAAAAGCTTCGAAAGGAGTGAAATTTTTCTCGATCCGGGCGTTAGCCTCTATGCTTCCTCGGTATTGGAAGACGGCGTCATTTTGGTGCAATGCCGTTCCCTTGCTATTAATGCCTGGGTTCGTGCATGGCTTGCTCCGCTGGCTCTATCGGAAGCTAAGAAGCATTCGAAATAGAACGGTTCAAACCTCTTAAATCAGCCTGCAGCAACACAGCTAAAAGAAAAAAGAGGCATTTTCCGTGGTGCGTATGCAGAAAATAAAAATCGCATAACCCAATGAATAAAAATCCTGCAAAGATCGATAATGCGATCCGGACCGCTTCATGCTCCGATCGCTTTAAAGCTCTTTTAAAAAGGCTAAATAAAAATAAAGCAAACGCTCCAGCTCCTATCAAGCCTGTTTCTGCAAGAATGAGAAGATAAATATTATGGACTTTTGCAAAAAGGACTGTGGAATTATTTTCTGGAGCATATTCCCGGCTTAAAATCTGATAATTATTGTACCCCCCGCCCAGTATCGGGTGGTCTTTAAACATTTCCCAAGCGATATTTTGATAGACGATCCGCTCCTTGTCTGCAACAGAGACCACCTCGTTGTAATTGATAATCCCGCCCCGATAAAAAAATTGGTTATAAAATAACAATAAGCAGATCAATGTACTCGCTATGACTGCAGCGATCACGGAAACCCTTCTTAGAAACAGTTTATCGATAAATAAGTTCTTCCATTTTTCTGTGCGCAGAAACTTGCCGATGGACACGCCAAACCAAACGCATGCACCAATCACCGTTGCGATGATCGCCGCGCGAGAAAATGTGATGCTCAAGGTAAAAACCTGGATGAATATTGCTCCATAAAGCACCCTGCGGACCGCTGCCTTATTTTGAACAATGATCAAATAAAAGGTTGCGAGCAAGGAGGCAAAAAGAAATCCTCCCAGGATATTGGGATGTGTAAATGTTCCGCTGCAGCGGCATAAAACTGTGCGGTCGGTCGTCCAGCCTGTCCATTGATCGATAATCCAACGATATCCCCCCTCCATCGGGAAATGGAATCCCGAAATATTGACCTCTCCCAAGCTTTTGAGTCCTAATGATCCTTGCATAAAGTACTGTGCAATTCCGATGACGCATTGGAGCAAACCAACAAACAGAAATACCCAAAATATCCGGTTGATCAACTGATCCGTTTGCAATGTCCTGAAGAGATCAGATACAGCGCAAAAGAGAAGCACAAAGAGGAAAAGCTGCGCCAATCGATAATATTGGATCGCATAATCAGCCGTGATCGAACAAGCGACGGATAATACAGCAGCAACAAAGAAAAGAAGCAAAAATTTTGCAGAGCCGCTAAGTAAAAAGGCTCCTATCCTTTTCCGGCCTTGATACAAGCATAGCCCAATGACAGACGCAATGATCAGGTCGGTTAGATAAAAGTCCATTTTTTTCGAAAAAAAAGAGGGAAGGTCGACGTTGGAAGGAACAAAGGAATAGGAGATCGCTTTCAATGCGTTTGCAAACCGTTTTTGAAAGGGAAAATACAGGATCATTAACAAGAGCATCCATTCGATAGACCTAGCTATGTTTAATCCCCGGATCCGCTCTATTATCTGCTGCGGCGAATAAGAAACACTCTTTTCCATACGATTTCAATCCTTGTAAACCATGGCGACTTGATATCCTGGCATGGCT
>JBFWYS010000415.1:0-4032 GCA_050186175.1 Pseudobdellovibrionaceae bacterium | reverse complement strand
TTCTTAAAAAAACTTGAATTTCAAGACCCAAAACCGGATAGACAGCCCCCATGATACAGACGTTAGTTTTTTTCGCACTTTGTTTCATTCCGATTTGGACTTTTTCAGAGAACTCGGCTTCTGCTGAACTCGAGGCCAAGGCAATTGGCTTTGTAGAAAATTATGATTTTATGGCCGACGAACGAGAAGACAGATTTTCGATCGAAACTCCAAGCCTCAAAGTTCAATCTCAAAAACCAACTGGTTCTTTGAAAAAGCTGATAACTCTTGCTGTAACTGGCGAAGCGGAACTTGAAATTTCTGAAGCTCGCAAAATTCGCAATTATCATTTGGAATGCATAGTGGTGTTTAAGGACTCTGAAGTTTTAAGAACCGACTCGCATTGTAAACTCAAAGAAGTTCCATGGCTCTAATCGTTGTTTCGATTCCTATCGGCAACCCCCAAGACATTTCTGCTCGCGCCCTTGAGACCCTCAGAAACTGCAATTGTATTATCGGCGAAGAACGAAAAGAAGCCTCCAAACTGTTGCGTTCGCATGGGATGAGTGGAAAAAAACTAGAACTTTTAAATGAACATAGCACGGATTCCGACGTTCAAGCTCTAGTTGATATTTGTGCACACGAAACCGTTGCCCTTATTTCAGATTGTGGGACTCCGGTTTTTTGCGACCCTGGGGCCCGACTCATCGCCCTTTGTCGTCAACGAAAAGTTCCCGTAACGGCAAATCCGGGAGCCTCGTCTTTAATGACTTTGCTCGCCGTTGCTTCGCAGTCTCTCCAAGAATTCGTCTTTCGCGGATTTTTGCCGGCAGAAAACGAAAGTCGATTAAAAGCTCTTCGTGAACTGCAAAAAGAAAAAAGAGCTTTTGTACTTATGGATACGCCCTATCGCCTTAAAAAGCTGGTGGCTGAGATGAAACAGTTTTTCCCCGAAAGAAAATTCCTTTTGGGAGTGAATATGACCTATGAAAATGAACAGTTTCTTGAAGGAAAGATGGACGAAATCGAAAAGGGGCTTACTGAAAATAAAGCTGAGTTTGTTTTACTAGCCTATTCTATAAAGTAATTTTGTTACAGATAACCTCTTTCGTGGCAACCTTTGATTAATTTTTCAGCGTAGACCCAAAGTTCCGGAATTCCATTTTCAATTTTCCTGTTAAAAGCCAAAACCTGCTCAAACTTTACTCCATGCGTTTGCCAAGCGTGCCCCTTTGTATGGACGTTCAAAAGAACAGGCAAGAACCGATCTAGAGAGGTCAAATACAGAGCTTCCGGGCTTGTCCCCTCTTCGTATTCCTCCCAAAGATCATAAAACTCTCTTCCTAAGTGGTTTTCGCCTTGGGGTACTTTACTGCCTTGCAAAAATAGCCGCTCAGCAGCTTTCCGCTCCCTGTTAAGTTTTTCAAACATGTTCTTCTGGTCATAAACAAAAGTGTCGCCAGCATCGATTTCTACGATGTCGTGAATCAAAGCCATCTTGACGGCCTTCAAGATATCGACTTCCCTAGAAGCTAGGTCCTGAAACAAAAGGACCGCCATGGCCAGGTGCCAAGAATGTTCTGCAGAGTTTTCGCGACGAGAAGAATCGCTGATGAGAGTTCGTCTTAAAACTGTTTTTAGTTTATCCAGCTCAAGAATTTGCAGAGCCAGTCGCTCGATTTTGCTATTCGTTTCCATCTGTAGATTTCTTTCCATCTGTTCCTTCTTGCATGTTCCTTGACTATTCTCAAGAATATCTCATTATTAAATTAGACTAACAGTGGTTTAGGCAGAAATTTTCAAATTTTTCTCGAATGATCTTGATTGTTAGCTCGCTAGTTCTTAGTTTTGAGAGATAGGGATTTTGGAGGAAACTGTTTGAGTACAACAACGGATATGTCTGGGATGCTTTCGTCTCAGATATTTCAGGATCTGAATTGCACGACAAAAACCTTCGATGAAGGCGCAGTTATCTTCAGAGAAGGCGAAATTCCATCTGGTTTCCTGTGGATTCAAGAGGGAAATGCGTGCCTATTTAAGTCTATACACAAAGTTTCTCGAACTGCACTTGATACACACATCCTCAGCATTGTTGGCCCCGGAAATTTTTTAGGATACAAGGCATTTTTACTTGGTCAAAATCATCAGATCTCGGCACGTGCTCTTCGCAAGACAAAAGGTTACTGGATTTCTGCTGAGATCTGGAAACAAGCAAACGGAACTAAACTCAATGTCGAACATGCGATTACCAAGCAGTGCATTCGACAACTCATCAGTCTTCAACAATCGAAGACAGAATCCTACATGTCGTCTGTCGGAAAGCGAGTGGCGCAAGTTCTACTTCTACTCCACAGAGATTTCGGAACGCCTATCGAGGGCGGCGGAAATGTCGAAATCCAAGTCAATCTTTCGCGCAAAGAAATGGCGCAATTGGCATCAACGATCGATGAAACTTTCGTTCGTCATATCACGGATTTAAAGCAAAAGGGAATTCTCTCAGCGCGCGGGCGTAAGATTGTGATTTGCAAGCTTGAAGAGCTTCGGTCTTTTGCTTCTAATTAATTCTTAGAAAACTCTTTATTTTAATTGTTCAAATTGACTGTGAATTTAGACTATCAAGCAAAGTCCATGCGTAGACGGATGCACTTTCAATCATTCGAGAAAACAATGCCGTACCTTGTGGATAAACAGAGTATTTAAGAACGCGTCGTAAACGAAGGTCCAAGCACCGTAGTGCCAGAAGGAATATCTTTCGTGACCACCGCATTTGCACCAATTTTGGCATGATCGCCAAGTGTGATAGGACCGAGAATTTTTGCACCTGTGCCGATGAGCACATGGTTACCTACTGTAGGATGTCTTTTTATAGGATCGAACTTAATTCCGCCAAGAGTGGCTCCGTGGAAGATAATGCAGTCGTCGCCGATCGATGCTGTTTCTCCGATGACGACTCCCATCCCGTGGTCAATAACTAGGCGTTTTCCGATTTTCGCGCCTGGATGAATTTCGATCCCTGTTAAGAATCTGCCGAGTTCACAGAAAAGGCGCGCAATGAAGTAAAGACGAACCTGATAAAAACACTTCGCGAGCCGATGGAAAAAAATAGCCTTGGGCCCCGGGTATAATAAGGCGATCTCCAAATAGGATTTTGCGGCTGGGTCATAGTTTTTGTAGGCTCTTAAAAAATCGATCATTTTGATGGCTTCATTTTCTAAAATTTATTCTTTAAGTCTTCGAGTAGAAAATATCTGTCGAAAAGCGAATTGTATCTCGACCACTTTTCTGATGTTTGCATTCTTTCGGACTTAACAAAACTCTCGACCGTATTAATTTTGCTGTCCAAATCATCCACGAGTGCCACGACGAGGGCTTCTAAAAATTTAGGCCGCTTTGGTGATCCGTATTCCAGCTTTCCGTGATGACTCAGCACGATGTGTTTACACAAATCGCGCAGCTCTTCAGGAAATCCCAAAATTCTTGAGGCTTTTTTATCGATAAGCTCGCAGGCAATTTCCATATGGCCGATCAGACGACCACGATCTGTGTAATGAATCCCACCGTTATCTTCAAGCTCCCAGAGTTTTCCGAAATCGTGAAAAATGGCGCCGAAAATTAAGAGATCTCGATTTAAAAATGAATAATGAATCGCCATAAAATCCATGATTTTACAGATTGAAACCATATGTTCCAGCAAACCGCCCGGCCATGCATGATGAATTGTTTTGGCTGCGGGACTCTTCATGAGACGAACTCTGACTTCTGGATCTTCCACAGAATCTGTGACCAATTGTTTTAAATGCGAATTTTGAAGAGTTCCAATGATCTGTCGAAGCTCTGCCAAACTTTTTTCTGAGTTGCGCTCTGACTGATCCATGTATAAAGACATATCTTTGTTTTCGGTCGAGTCTTTTTGTATTTTGTGGATCACGAATTGTTTTCTATTTTGATAACTTTGAACTTGCCCTTTAACCCACACGACATCACCCGCTGAAAATTCTCGAGCCAGCTCCTCGACGCGATCCCAAGCGCGTGCATCGATGGTGCCCGTGCGAT
>JBFWYS010000414.1:0-4037 GCA_050186175.1 Pseudobdellovibrionaceae bacterium | reverse complement strand
TCTTCAGCAATGCCTTCAAGGCGGAGTTTCGCCCAACCTTGAAGATAAGGTGTGTAAGTTTGCCACAAATATTGATTTTGAATAAGAACTTCAGTTCCATGGTATCCGTAAGCTAAATAGCGAACGGTGCCGCCACTCTGTTCGATTTTTACTCTTAATTCCGTCGAGCCCTCGAGGAGATGGCGAAGAGTTTCTCCAGTGACCTCATTGAAACATAAATTAGAAAGTTGTCCAAGGGGGGACTCCCAAAATTCCTTTGATGCAAAAAAACGATCGCCAGAACCCTTGAAGACTCGATTCATGATCGGCATTAGAATTTTTGCACGAGGAACTCCGCCAGCCATCAAATGTACGAAGCACACATTCGCACCTTTTGGAATGTACTGCTCAAGCTCCGTCATATATTTTTCAAGATTCTTTAAAAATCTCTCAGTGCCGCGAACTTGTGATTCTCTCACCTTTACAAAATCAATTTTAGCTTCTTGCCAGGTGGATAATTTGACATCGCGAATTTGGTCCACAGGAGAAAGTCCGTCAGATGCAGGTTCTAAATCAAAACCAGCTTCCAGCGGAATATTGATAAAAGGTTTTGGTTGGTTTGCGAGTTCTTCGGCCGTCAAAACACGCAGTTTCCCCTCTTTATCTCGGCGTCCAACTGTCGTGCGCACAACTGTCATACCAAGAGCTTCGGCCTCTTCTAAAATCCCGTTTGCGTAACCGCGATTAAACAGTTCTCCAAAAAGAACCAAGACATCGCCTTTTTTGTAACCATTTTTTAAAGTTGTCGATCGAAGAGGATTCAAGCGAGCCATAACTTATCTCCATTGTCTGTACAGCGCTCTAGTTTCGCTTCTCGGCGGATTTGTGGTCAAGAATACTTGACGAAGTTTGGGGCTCTTCGTCATATAGCGGAATGAGAATTGTGAGTCTGGTCCCGAGTTGGACAGAAACTTTATTGGAAGCGGGGCTCCCTGTCGTGGGGAAAACCCGTTTTTGCAATCATCCAAGTGGCCAATTGAAAACCATTCCCAATGTGGGAGGCACTAAGGACATCGATTGGAGCAAAGTCCAGAGTCTCAAACCCGATGTGTTGCTTTTGGATAAAGAGGAGAATCCTAAAGAATTTTTTGATCAGTCTCCCTATCCCTGCATTGTGACCCACGTCGAGGACCTGAAATCGATGGGGGAGGAGCTTAAAAAACTAGCTATGGAGTTAAAGTCACCAAAGCTATTTTCGATGTTGGAAGATTTAAAAAAACTTGAGATCGATCGATCATTGAATAAAAAAATAAAACCTGGTTTTGCGGGTGAGTTAGAGTGGATTCACAATTCGGATCAAGAATTGGAGAAAATACTCTATGTCATTTGGAAAAATCCGTGGATGGCTGCCAGCGCTCAAACATTTGTAGGATCGACTTTGAGTTATCTCTTTGGGCCCATCGTGCATTTTGCGCAGGGACAAAAGTATCCAACGGTTGAGATAGAACAATATAACTCACCTCAAAATGCGATTTTCTATTCTAGTGAACCCTATCCCTTCGTGAAAAAGAAGGCGGAGCTGCCACAACTTACAGCAGCGCAAATTCTCGTAGATGGTGAGAGCTTTTCATGGTTCGGGATTCGTTCGATACGCTTTTTGACTAAGGCAAATCTTTTGTAATCAGCTGCCAGGTTTTTTCGGAGGCGCCTCGGGACTCGGCCATTTTTTGGAGAATTTTTTTCGAGATATTTTGCAGATCGGAGGATTGGAGTTTTAGCAGAATCTCTTTTGTTCCCTCGATAGAGATCACCTCGATGACAGCCGAGAGATTTTCGCCTACGCTGAACTGACCAAAGGCGAGAGCTTCGCGATTGTTATGATAAAATGGCCCTACCAGCGTCGGCAGTCCCAGGGCGAGAGGCTCCATGACAGAATGAACAGTTTTCTTAAAGGATCCGCCGACAAAAGCAGAATTTCCGCAACTATAAAGCTCTGCTAAAATTCCGATTTGATCGACGATTAGAATTTTTTCGCTCCAGGTTTGTACTTGGGAGTAAAGAGCATAAGAAAGATGACAAGCTTCGAGTTGCTTTTTTAGCGACTCAAGATGCTCTGGTGTCGGCTCGTGAGGAACTAAAATCAATCGGAAAGAATCGGGCAGAGAGGAAAAGGCGGGGATTAAAACAGCTTCGTCTTCCGCCCAAGTAGAGCCGGCGACACAAACGTGAAAGTTAGAACTTTGTCGCAAATCCTTAATGGGTTTTCGGTTTGCAAGACGATGAAAAACTTGATCATAACGAGTGTCGCCTGTGACGGCCGCAGGTGTTTTGACATTTAATTTCTGCAGAGCTAATAAATCATCCTGAGAAACGCAAAAAATTCCATTCAGCTCCGAAAGGGCCCATTTTGTAATCAGCGAAGTCGGGAATTGAGATCGGGTGCTCTTTTCAGAAAGCGAAAGCGAGAACAAATAACTTGGAATTTTTCTTTTGCGGAGTTCAGAGCTCATCTCCGGCCAGACATCTGTTCTCGAAAAAAGAGCAAGTTCAATTGGAAATTGGTCGAGAAATTTCTTAATGTCCCGAGGAGTATCAAGAGGCAAGGGTCCGAGGGCATCGACCTCAGGCATTTTTCGAATGGGTTCAACAAAGCTTGTAGAAAAATAAGTCACTAAAATCTGACTCTCGGGGTGTTGTTTTTTAATCAATCGAATCATCGACCTTGCGTATTCAAATTCACCGCTCGAACAGTGAAACCAGATCACTTTTTTTAAAGGCGTACGAATTTCGAACGGCATCTTTTCACGGGTTTCGAGAATGTCTTTGATCTTTTCGGAGAGCAGGGGCCTAAGGGCAAAAACTAACAATTTTGCAAAGGGTATCAGAAACAAACGATAAATTAAGACAGTCACTTCAAAATCCTCGTCAGTTCAGACTGAACCTTCTCTGGCGAAATTCCGACAAGGCAAAGCTGGAACTGCGAATTTACGCAAGGCCCTTGTCCATGCTTGCTGCAAGGTCGACACTCGAGAGCTAATTGTAATATCCTAGTTTTTTTCCGCGACGGAAAACCAAAAGGGGCCGGGCCCATAAGAGCAATTGTTGATTTTCCAAGTTGTTCGCCAACATGTAATAGTCCGGTGTCGTTGGCGATTAAAGCTTGGCTTTGTTCAACCACAGCGGCACTTTCTCCCAGCGACAAACGGCCCGCCAGATTGAGAATTCGCAACGGATCGATAGCCTGAAGTTCTTGAGTCCAGCTGTCTTCCGGCCCTCCTAATACGACAAATTTCTGAGAAGACTCTAGGAGTACTAATTTTTTCCAGTATTCCAAAGGCCAGCGCTTAAGAGGAAAAGCCGCTGAGGGAGCAAGGGCAACAAACGAACTCATTTGATTTTGTGTGAGAAGATCTTTGGCCTTTTTCTGATCTTCGGGCTTAATAAAAATCTGCGGTGGTTCCGGAAGAGAAAATGGGATTCCCCATTTTGTAAGTGGTTTAAGTAAATCTCTTTGCCCTGAAAAAGGCATCTCATAAGTATTCTTACGAAATTTAAAAAGCAAAAAACGTTTCAAACGAAACTGACTTTTGCGAATAAATTCCGGTGGATTAAAAACACGAAAAATGTTGAGAGGAGGTCTCAATCCCCAAGAGATCAAATGCGAACGAAGATTATTGTGAGCATCATAAACGTGAGTGAATTTTTCCTTGTTGAGGAGCAGGATGAGTTTGCAAAGTCCACTGAATCCGAGTTTACGATCAAGAAGGTGAACTTTGTCGATGTGCGGATGTCCCCAAAGAAGATCTTTAAGATCAGCGCGCACAGCCCAATGAACTTCTGAGTTCGGGAACATATTTTTGATATGACTTGGAATACTTAAAGCTTGGGTGACATCACCAAAACTTGAAAAACGTAGAATGAGAATCTTTTGCTGCCTGTGTAACAATTTTGCTTCCCAGATGCCGTTAAAAGTCATTTCGAAGGGCCTATGTTCAAAAGTTCTTCGCTTTTGAGAGAGCTTCTATAATGGAGCCCAGTAAAGATCGGAAGAGCACACG
>JBFWYS010000413.1:0-4055 GCA_050186175.1 Pseudobdellovibrionaceae bacterium | reverse complement strand
TGATATAAAATTGCTGACAAAAATTAAATGAAAACGAAATTCAGACTCTAATAAAAAACTTCTTACGATCAGGGCGTTTGTGAGAGTTGTTGTGTACTGTAATAAATCAAAGGCCATTTTTTCAAGTTTTTCGTGTCTACAAATTAGGTTCAGCTCATTTTCTGTAAGCGAGCAAGTGTTGCGAAGCTGTTGATTGTACTGAAGAGAAAGGCCTTTAAACTGCTGTATGAGATGGCGACCGCCGTAAAAATCAAAAGCAATCACAACAATCAGGAGTCCAGTTGCAAATTGTTTGTCGCCGGCGAAGTAGACGGTAAAAAGAAATGCCAGAAGGATAAGGCTCGCCACTCCACCAGTTTCCAACCAAAATAGAGCAGGTCGCCCTTTGGCCCGTTGATAAATCCATTGTTTCATTTCGGGTATATTTAAAAGCAGGGAATAAGAGAGAATCGCATGAATGGTACCCAAAAAAACAATATCACTTAAAATCCGAAGAGAGATGAGAAGCTCTTTCTGAGAATAAAGATACCAAAAAACAAGCTCAAAAAGAGTGACCGCAAAAAAGAGACAAGTTACAAAAAAAAATGTGTTTTCTGCTTTTACTGGAAAAATCCGAATAAGCTGGGGACCTTTAATCGACAATAATCTTCTCCATATTGTATTTAGCGCGGCTCAAGCGTCGTTCATAATCAGCAATGTCAAAAATAATCACAAAAAGGACAAGGGCCGCACTTCCAATAAACAGAGAGACCAAAAGGCTTTGATGTTCTTGAAGCATAGATCAGGTCTCCGCTTTGATTTTTTTCCACAAAAATTCACTAAATACATTTATATTTTTTAGAGTATTCGAGTCGTAGTCCATAGTGTGAAAATGTATTTTGTATTGCTCTTCAATCATCAAGATCAGCGACATAACGTCCAGACTGCTGAGTTGAGCTAAGAACTCTCCATGCAAATTTAAATTCGGAACTCGAGTCGTCAAAAATTTTTCGAAATCGTTTTTAAACTCTTCGAACTCTTGCATAAAACCTCATATCGGAGCAAAAAAATGAATCGAGCACATCATAATCCACGTAATCAACACTCCAAGCCAAGCTCGCGGACTGTACGTAGAACCAAATATAAATGGAAAACGGATAGAAATATACACAGCTAGACCATGGAAAGTGAAAAATATCAGTTGCCTCTCAAAAAGCCTAAGATATATCGCTTTGCCGGTTGCCAAGAAATAATAAATATCGACTCCAGAATGAATATAAGCCGTCATAACAAAAACGGCCATAAGACCTAAAAAAGGCTTCCCCGTTTTGCGATGGAGAGGAATGAAAATAACGGACGCAAACCAGTTGAAGAAATAAGTATTCCATCGCCTCCAGCGTTCTGCTGGGCTCCAAGCGAGAAGTGGGACGTTGTAATGGTTCGGAAGCTGCCAACCCATCCATCGCATCATTCCAACTGGAATTCCTATCGAGGCATTACTAATGCAGTAAAAACGGAGGTACTGAAGAATACTATGGGAAAGAACTTCAGACCGCATATTCAACCATAAACTGGATTTAAACCAAAAAATGATCAATAGAAAACCAAAGACAACATCGCGTAATCCCTTAATACGTATTTCTAATAGGTTATCAGCCCTAGCAAGGGACTGAACTTTGACAGGAAGAGTGGTCACTAAGTGAGAAGGGGAAAAGAAATAGGCCTTAACAAGTGTCCAATCAATCTTATCTTCTTTTAACAAAGGTCGTTCGATTACGAAAAAAATAGTTATTAGCAAAATTCGGTGGGGAGTCAGGGGCCAGCCGTTTGGAATGAGAATTCCACGGGTCATCAAATAACTGATCAGTGTACCCGAGCCAATAGATATAACTATGAGGTGCCAAACTTTCAGTCGCTCACGGAAGTAGGAAAAGCAAAGTAATCCAAGAGGAAAAAGAGCAATAAGAAGGGCCACCAAATTTCCGAAAGCCCGCTCGTACATTCCATACATCAAATTGCGCGCATAAATCCAACCGAAGTACCCAAGCAAAATTATAGCTAAATACCGCCATCGATGAAATTTGGGTCGCTGATCCGTTTTAAAAAAAATCCATCCGAACGAAAAACACAGAGTCACGACGAGAGGAAGATATTGCAAAAAACGATATCCAAATCCTCCCTTTCCAGAAAAGAGCTTCATGAACGGGGTTCTGTCTTGAGAAAGCTGATAGGCAATACAGCCCGCGATGATTGAGACAAGGAGATAAAAGCTCTCCTTCCTAATTTCACTTTTGTTAAGCCATCGAGCCAGCGATTCGCAAGGGGCATCTAAAAGTCTTTGGACCCACTGAATGGTTTGAATCGGCGTCCGCAAAAAATCCATATTCTTTACTGCTCCTCTTGTAACCAATAAACATGCGGAAATTTTTGAATTGAGAGTTGAGTGGCAAGATTGTAGGCGCGTAGATCCATGCGACCCCGACCGACAATAACAATCGGGCGGTTCGTGTCAATTTTCTCGAGTATTTTAGAAAACCCATTTCCCGATTCGTTTTCAGGATCTTCGATCGTAGGGGCGACATCGTTTGCAGTTTTTGTTTCAAGACCAGAAAAGTATTTTTTATCGAGTGGGACATCGGCGAAAGTCAGTAAAAGCGGTTTTTGCAAAATCTTTAATATGTCATGGTTATTCGAAATTTTGATCGCAGGATGAACAAACTCTTGTGGACTCGGTTTTTTTTGATCTTTTGATCTCACCAGCGTCAGTTCATCGAACTGGAGGTCATGAACTTTGTTGCCCCACTTCGTCGTCAGATACTCTTGCTGACGTCTATTAAATGTGAAAAGGCGTCCTCTTTCCAGCCACTTGAGGTTCACAAAAAAGAAGGGAGTCTTCATGAAAATAGTTTTTGTTTTTTGACTTCTTTTAATTGATGACAAAAAAAGCTCTCCTCCTACTTTATAACAGCCCTCTGTTGGTGAAACGAGAACACGAACTCGCCCTTCCCTTTCAAGAGTTTTCGCATTTGGTTCCGCCACCTCGATCTCGGTCGCAGCGGCAGCAGTCTCACAATCTTGAGTCTCTTTCACTGGCAATTTCGTGGCCAACCAAACTTTTTTATAAGGTTCCTCAAGTTGCCATAGAAAAAATCCAATAAGAAGAGGGACCAAAATTAAATAGGAGTATCGCAAACCTTTAGGCTGGAGTTCTCGATTTAGGAAAAGACCCGCGAAGATAAACGCGATGGCGGCTGCCAACATTGTGCCGTAAAAGCCGAAGGTGAACTGGCACCAAATTCCAATTGGAATGCCAGCAAAAGTCCCGAGGTTTTCGACTGTATATGCACGCGAACGAGCCGCTCCTTCGAAGCGTCCCAGAATCCAAATATATGGAAGCTCCATTAAGACAGCGCAAGGAGCAAAGAGCAGAACACTCAGAACGATGCGAATAAAAATACTTTCCTGAGAAAGAAAAAATGGTTTCAGCGCGATAAGAATGAAAGGTAAAAGCGCGAGGTAGCCAACAAGAGCCCAGAGATATTGTCGAGACTGATTTTTATTAATCGAGAAAGAAATGAAACCTCCGACAATCCCAAAAACATAAGTGGTAATGAAAAGCACCGGTGTTGCGTATTGAGGTTCGCCCAGAAAGAGCATCAAGGGCCCAAGAGCAGAACTGACTACCAACATAAATCCAATGCCAATAAAAAAGAGGCTAAAATTCAACAATTTTGCAGTGGAAGACGTTCCAAGAAAAAGAGCCAATGCCGTTGCAACTAGAAGCAAAAAAGTAAAAGCTGCGGCGTAAAGTTGCCCTTTGAGAATCTTGAGTGTTTCCCGAACATAAAAGGGGCGATTATCATCTTTATGGTGAACATTCTTCAAGGATTCGGATGAGGGGACATCGACTTTAGCCACTCTCATCTTTTGAACGGTTTCATCGGAGAGCGACTCTCGATTTGCGATGGGAACCCGGCTCAGCAACAAACCTTCGCGTAACTTGCGATTTTCACCATGCGGATTTTCAGAGGCCTAGCGATATTCGAATAAAACATGTTGTTGATCAAAGTTCTCGA
>JBFWYS010000412.1:0-4056 GCA_050186175.1 Pseudobdellovibrionaceae bacterium | reverse complement strand
CTTCAAGATATTGTTTCATCAATCTACCAGCAACTTTTGTAGCAAGTGCGTATGAAACATCTTTGTCGAGCTTTAAGATCACGTCTTTAGCTTTAATCTGTCTGCGACCAAAATAGTCCGCACCACGACGACCGATAAAAAGGAAGTCAACAGCTTCGAATTTCTTTTGGTTATCTCTGTAGTAGGTTTCCGCAAACTTATTAATGTTCGTATTAAAAGCTCCGCAAAGACCACGATCGCTTGTCAGCACCACAAGCAAAACTTTTTTTACTTCTGGGTGTTGCAACATGAGTGGATGAGTCACTCTTTGAGTAACTGCAATATCCGCGATCATTTGCAAAAGCGTTTTAGCGTATGGGCGCATATTCACGATTTGCAATTGGGCACGACGAAGCTTAGCCGCAGAAACCATTTTCATGGCTCTGGTGATCTGTGAAGTGTTCTTCACAGTATCAATTCGGCTTCGTATGTCTTTTAAATTGGGCATGGAATCATCCTTTTATTCTCCCAAAAGGGAGATGCCTTACATTCTCCAAATGGAAACAACCTACTTCTTGCTTTGGAAAACTGCTTTAAACTCTTCCAACGCTTCAATCATAGGACGCTTAACTTCGTCTTTAAGAGCCTTGTGCTCAACAATTGAAGACAATACCTGAGGATATTTTTGCTTCATAAATTGGAGAGCCTCTGTTTCCCAACGACGAACTTCAGATTCATGGATCTGATCCAAGTAGCCGTTTGTAGCGGCGTAGATTGATACGATTTGGTCTTCAACTTTGTATGGAGAGTATTGAGCTTGTTTCAACAACTCAACCAAACGACGTCCACGCGCCAATTGCTTTTGAGAAGCGGCGTCTAAGTCAGATGCAAATGCAGCAAAGGCCTCAAGAGCACGGAACTGAGCAAGTTCAAGTTTCAATGTACCCGCTACTTGCTTCATTGCTTTAATTTGAGCGTTACCACCCACACGAGAAACCGACTTACCTACATCAACTGCAGGACGAACGCCTTTATAGAAAAGATCCGACTGCAAGAAGATCTGACCATCAGTGATCGAGATTACGTTTGTAGGAATATAAGCAGAGATATCTCCCGCTTGAGTTTCAATGATTGGAAGAGCAGTTAAAGATCCACCACCCATTTCATTACTCATTTTAGCTGCACGCTCGAGCAAACGAGAGTGGAGATAAAACACGTCTCCAGGGTACGCTTCACGGCCTGGAGGACGGCGAAGAAGAAGACATACTTGACGGTAAGCTTGCGCTTGTTTTGTTAAATCATCATAAATGATAAGCGCATGCCTTCCGGAATCACGAAAGTACTCTGCCATTGATGTTCCTGCATAAGCAGCCAAAAATTGAAGTGGGGCCGGATCAGAAGCACAAGCTGCAATAACTGTTGTGTATTCCATTGCGCCCGCAGCACGAAGACGCTCAACAACCGATGTTACAGTGGATTGTTTCTGTCCGATGGCTACGTAGAAGCAGTGAACGTTCTGACCTTTTTGATTAATAATAGTATCGATTGCGATTGTTGTTTTGCCAGTTTGACGGTCACCGATGATCAATTCACGCTGACCACGTCCGATTGGAATCATAGCATCGATAGCTTTGATACCTGTTTGAAGAGGTTCATGAACCGATTGACGAAGAACGATACCTGGAGCTTTTACTTCCACAACTCGAGAGTGTGGAGTGTTCATTGGACCCATTCCGTCGATCGCAACACCAAGGGCGTTAACAACACGACCTAAAAGAGCTTCACCCACCGGAACTTGAACGATCTTCTTCGTTCTTTTAACTACATCGCCCTCTTTGATATTTCTGTCTTCACCGAAGATAACAGCTCCAACAACACCTTCTTCAAGGTTCAAAACCATTCCATAGATTTCGCCCGGGAACTCCACAAGCTCACCAGCCATAGCATTTTCAAGTCCAAATACACGAGCAACTCCGTCACCGACTGAAAGTACGGTTCCAGTTTCGCTAATATCCATTTTTTTAGCGTATTGGCTAATTTGATCCTTTAATACACGACTGATTTCATCGGCACGGATTTGTGTTTCCATCTTTAGTGATTCCTTTTTAGTTCTTCATTCATTCGACGTAAATGGGAGGCAACCGTGTCATCAAAAGTCCAGCCGCCGACTTGAGCGACAATACCGCCCAAAAGCGAAGGGTCTTCTTTGAATGTCAAAGTCACTTTATTTTTTGTTACTTGGGTGATCATATCTTCGATTTTCTTTTTCTCGTCCGCAGAAAGCTCCACTGCTGATTTCACTTCGCCGCGCCTCATTGCAGAGGCCTCATCAATCAAAAGCTGAAACGCAGGACCAACTTGTGTAATGAGGCCCAAGCGTCCTTTTTCTGTTAGAAGTTTTAAAAAATCGAGAGTTGTTTTAGAGAAGTCCATTTTTCTGAGAGAATCAAAAGCCTGGATTTTTTCTTCAACGCTATAAATTGGAGATTCGATTAAATCGCGAACTGAGTTGTCCGTTTCAAAAGCACTTGCCACGCCATTTAATTCATCCAGTGTTTTTTGGCGAAGAGCAGGAGTCTCAACCAAAGAGAAGAGGGCCTCAGCATAACGCTTTGCTAGTTCAGTAATCATGCCTTCACCGTTTGAGCTTTTGTAATGAATTCAGTGACGAGTTTATTATGATCCTCAGTAGTCAAAGATTTTTGAAGCTTTTGTGTAGCCAGATCAGTCGCCTGTGCGATCACACTCTCTTTAAGGTCGCGACGGGCTCTTTCTCGTTCACTTTGCGCGGACTTCGCGGCTTCTAAGCGAATGCGTGCGGCAACTTCTTGGGCTTCGCGAACTGCTTCCGCCTTCATCTTAATTGCGTCCGCTTCAGCGCGGCCGATACTATCAGACTCAGTAACAGAAATTTTATTAAGTCGAAGTTTGATTTCTTTGTTTTCATTTTCAGCTTGTTCCCGCAATTGACGAGCACGATTTGCTGCAGACAGAAAGTTTTCTCTACGATCTACAAAGTGACGCCTAATTCCGGGACCAGAAAAATAAACAAGCCCGGCGATTAGGATGACTAAGTTGAAGGCTTGCCAATAAACTGCGTTTGGAATTCCGCCTTCATGATGATCGCCGCCACCAGCGGCAACCGCTGAGAGGCTAACGAATGTGATAAAAAACAACAGGAACAAAGCTCTCATTACTAAAAATCCTAAGCGTTGCGCCCCAAAAGTCTCGCCGTCATTGCTTCGGCAAGCTTTGGAACTTCGTTATTCATTGATTCTTTTGCAGTAGAAACCTCTTTAGAAATTCTCTCACGACTCGCTTCAATCAGAGCATTTGCTTCTGCGCGAGCAGAACCGACAACTTTATCGACTTCTTTGGAAGATTCAGTGCGATGCTTGTCGAAAACTTTTGTAATTTCAGAGTTGATCTCGCGTGCTTTAATTTCGAACTGAGTTTTTAAACTTTCAGTTTCTTTTTGAATATCAAGTGCGAGCTCTTCGCCACCTTTTGTTCTGTGAGTTCTTTGTTCTAAAGCTTTATTGTAAGCCTCGAATACGAATTCTTTTAAGAACAAGAATGTAACAAGAAAAATCGCGAATTGAATGAAGACTGTCGAATTAATTCCAAGACTGGTTAGCAATTCCATCTAGTAATTCCAAGGAGTTAAAGTTCCTTGCGGAACCATATTTCTATAGCGCAGAAGGAGTTAGCATCGGGCCAGAAAAAGGGTCAAGCAATTTTAACAATTGAACGGCTTTTTTGGCGTTACACAATTTCGGCCACTATATTGAATGGAAACTGCTCGAAAACTCCCCAATGAAGGGGACCGGTTTCCATTGAATGCCATCTTTGAGTGATGTGAAGAGTTTAACGAGTGCGCGAGTAAAATCGAGACGCTTTACTCTGACTTTGGCATGTAGGAGGCGCCTTCGAAAACCACGCCTTCATCGATTCTTAAGCTGGGCGTGGTGACCGAACCTATAAATATAGCTGGCGGGTGCATAATAACTCTCCTGCGAGCAAAAATGTTTCCCTCGACATAACCACTAATTACGATTGTTTCGGCTTCATTTAGAG
>JBFWYS010000411.1:0-4062 GCA_050186175.1 Pseudobdellovibrionaceae bacterium | reverse complement strand
ACATGGTTGTCGATATGGGCGGTGGTACAACAGGTGTTGCAGTTATCTCTTTAGGTGGAATTGTTTATTGTAACTCGATCAAAGTAGCAGGCGACAAATTCGACGAAGCGATCGTGAATTACGTTCGCCGCCAATTCAACTTGTTGATCGGTGAAAGAACTGCTGAAAATATTAAAATCCAAATTGGAAATGCCTATCCATTCGAAGAAGAAAAAGTCATGGAGATCAAAGGTCGTGATTTGGTTGCGGGAGCACCAAAAACAATCGAGATTACTTCTTCTCAGGTGAACGACGCTTTAATGGATCCATTGTCTGAAGTCGTTGATGCCGTTCGTACGGCTCTCGAGAAGACTCCACCAGAACTGGCCTCTGATATTGTTGATAACGGAATCGTATTGACGGGTGGAGGAGCGATGCTTGCAAACCTCGACGTTTTACTGCGTGAAAGAACAGGTCTTCCGGTTTCTATTGCTGAAGATCCACTTAGCTGTGTCGTCATCGGCTCAGGAAAAGTTTTAGATAATCTCGATCTTTACCGCCAGCTTTGCATTGATTAAGCAAAGCGGCTATTATTTCTAAATGCCCATTGAGATTTACTGTGGAAGGAGGTCTAAGTGGAGTCTTCAGAAATTCGCTTCTTAGCTCTCTTCTTCTTTTTCTCTTTTCTCGATGAAAAAACAACAACCACTTCTGCTTCAGAAGCCTACGGTCTCTTTGTCAATCACATGAAAAAGCATCCGCAAAATGATCGCAAAGAGGCTTTGCTAAAAGCCGCCTATACAACTTATTTAAAGATCAAAAAGAAGAATAAAAAAGCTGCCCCAAGAAAAAATGATCTCAGCTTTGCACTGTCCGGTGCGATTGATATCGGACCTTGGAGAGAGTTTCATAAAAATGCTAATTCCGAAGATATGTTGGTTGTCATTTTGAAACAAATTTTAGGAGCCAGCGAAAATGAAGTCGCTAGGTGCCTACAAATTTCGGTTGGGAGCGTTCGTTACCGGCTCGGCAAGGCTCTTCCTCTTTTAGGGGAATATGCCTAATGGAACTCAACAAGACATTCGCTTATCGAAAAAAAGACCAACGAAAGATATCTGAATTTTTAGGTCATGAGCTTTTATACGACTATGCAATTGGTGCTTTGGACTCGCAAACTCACAAGGCGATGACAGATTTTTTGGTGCAGAATAAAAATGCGCAAAAGCAACTCGATAAAATCTATGCGGGGATTAAATATGCAGATCGCCTTTCTGGTATTCAAGTTCCCTCGGAAACAGTTAAAAAAGTGGATATCCCTGTAAGCTATTTTGAGTCCATCATCAAACAAACCAATTATGTGAATTGGTCTAATACGATGAAGTGGGGAGCTGAAGCTGCACTTGTTGGATTCTTTGTTGCTTTGTTTGTAAGTTTTTTGCCATGGGAGAGATTGTATTTACCAAATGCTCCGCGAATGTCAGGACAGGTGGTTCTTTCTGAAGTTCAAAGATTAGCCTCCTCTCCTTCCGATGATGGTGAGGTCATTGTAGCGCCTACTAAAGAGCAAGCTCTTTATAAGGACGATGAAGAAGATGAAAAAAAAATTCCGTCTGATAAAAAGCCAACCGAGCCGGTTAAGGTGGCTGAAAAACTGACAACGGAACCTGCAAAGCCAGTGGCCGTGGTTACAGCAATTCCGGCTCCGACTCCAGCAGCGATCGGTATTGGGCCTCCAAGCTCATCATCGACAACTCAACCGACAGTTGTTACATCGGAACTTGAAAAATCAAGTCCCGGAGAAAGAGGTTTTGTTTATAGAGCCTCTCTTCGAACGGCAAATCTCAATGCGGTCTCTGACAAAATTAAGGAGAGAATTGAATCCATTGGTGGAAGAAAGGCAGGACAAGTTCCTCTGGGCTGGAAGAGACCCGGTGGCTCCTACTTTCATTTCACAATTCCCGAGAATCAGTACGCCGAGATGGAAAACATCTTGGAGCCTTACGGAAAAATCAAAATCAGCCGAGACCCTCATCCGCGTGTGATGCCAAACGGAATTATTCGTTTTATCCTTTGGGTTGAGGATGTAAATACAGAAGGTATGTCTCATGAAGAGTAGGAGGCCGCAAAGATCTTTGCGCACCATTCTCATCGTGATGTTTTTGGCATTCTCAATTCTCCCGCTGGCTTTTGTAACAGGTTACTCAATTTTAAATTACGAAAAGGCCATCGATAACGAACTTTTACAGAGGCTGAGCGGAAATGCACGTGAAGTAAGTGTCATTTTTAAGGACTATTTTTCTGTACTTAAACAAAGTCGAGACAAAAACATTACCGATCCAAGCTTGGTATATAATGTCTCCACTTCAAATGCTCAGGCCCTTAAAGATATTGCGACCAGATGGCTTGAGGCCGACAGCTCTTCAAGCCTTTCATTTTTTGATCGCGAAGGAAGACTTATAAGCTCTGTTTTTAGAGATGAAAATGGAACCCTCAGAAATTTTCTATCGGGCGGAGAAGGTGACATTTTTCTGGCTGAAGATAATTTGAACAAGCTTAAGAGCCTCAATGAGTATGCGCTGGTAGAAGCAGCCACTAAGAGAATTTCTTTGATTCTTTTCACAAAAATTAATAACTCGGCAAATCGTCATATCGGATACATCGAGCAGATTATTACCATCAATCGAAACTTTACAACTCGTCTAAAGGAAAGAATGAAGCTTGAGCTTATTTTTCTTTCTGGAGAAGGAGATGTGGCAGTTTCCAGTAACAATGACTTTTATGAATATCCGAAAGGGTTCTTTAAAAAATATTTCGCTGGTGGAGATGCTGCTTTCTTTGATCTGAAAATTCGCGGACTGCCTTTTGGTTTCATCATGTATCCTTTAGAGTGGGGAGATGCTCCTTTATTTTTGGCTCTGGGCGCTAGTAAGGAGGATTCTCAAGCTGTTCTCCGAAACGTAAACTATGCATTTTTCACAGTCGTTGGTTTTGTGATTCTCCTTCTTACAATTACAATTATCCTCACTTCAAATGTGATTCTTAAACCTCTCTATGAACTGATTGAAGCAATTCAAAATTTTCGAGAGGGACAGAATCCGATTGAAATTCACGGAACAAATGCAACAGAGATTGGTCTTTTAACAGACGCCTACAATGATCTGAGTCGTCGAGTGACTTTGGCAAGAAAAGAACTAACAGCAAAGATTTCAGAGCTTGAAAATACAAATAAGGACCTTAAGGAGGCTCAGTCCCAGCTTGTCCACACAGCTAAAATGGCGAGTCTCGGTCAGCTAGTTGCTGGCGTTGCACACGAACTTAATAATCCCATTGGTTTTATCTACTCAAACATGGGACATCTTCGTGAGTACTCCGAAAAATTAATTGAAATTGCTGAGACGGCAGAAAAGTCTCCTGATAAAGTTTCAAAACTTAATCAAGAATATGAACTCGAATACATGAAAACGGATCTGCCAAAACTAATTTCGAGCTGTGAAGACGGAGCAAGAAGAACTCGAGACATTGTCATCGGCCTCCGCAACTTTTCTAGATTGGAAGAGGCTAAATACAAGGACATTGATATTCACGAAAGCCTCGAGAACACGTTGAGTTTATTGGCTGGTGAAATAAAAAATAGAATCGCGATTCACAAAGAGTTTGGGTCTGTGCCTACAATCAATTGCAACGCGGGTCAGATAAATCAGGTTCTGATGAATATTCTCTCAAATGCGGTTCAAGCGATCGAAGGACAAGGTCAAATCTGGTTACACACAAAAAAGATCGAGAGTTACCAGGGGCAACCAGCTGTCGAGATTGCCATTCAAGATAGCGGTGCAGGCATGAGCTCGCAGGTGTTAGAAAAGATTTTTGATCCGTTTTTTACAACTAAGGGAGTGGGCCAGGGAACAGGGTTGGGGCTTTCTATCTCTTATGGGATTATTGAATCTCATGGCGGAGATATTAGGGTAAAATCAGATGTGGGTGTAGGTACAGAGTTCAGGATCATCCTTCCCCTTAAGCCAAGAAATAAAAAGTAAACGACCAAAGACCTGTATCGAAATGAGAATTAATCAGGATTTTGCCGAA
>JBFWYS010000410.1:0-4069 GCA_050186175.1 Pseudobdellovibrionaceae bacterium | reverse complement strand
TTATGGAGTTGGTCTTGAGATCGCCCAATCGAGCTTTACAAAAATCGCTTTTGAGGTACCCGAGGTGTTTAGAACTTTGGGAGATATCCGCAGAAAAGGGGGGCAGGTTTATTACATCACAGGTAATCACGATATTGCTCTCGAACATTTTCTTGAGGATTGGGGAATGATGACAGTGTCCCCGTTTTTAAATGTAGATTCGGGACAAACTCGCATTCGCATTGAACACGGACATATTTATGATTCCTTTTTTGTCAAGAATCCGGTGCTCTATGAGAGGCTTACCCATTTTGCCGGCTATCTCCTGCAGCTCCAGCCGAGGATCTATAAATTGTGGATCTCTTTTGAGAGGTGGAAGTCGAGAATGCGTGCAAAAAAAACTGGAATTGTGGGTGAACACCCGAGTTTTGCGGAGGCTGCCACAGAGCTAAACAGACGGGGATTCGATGCCATCGTTTTTGGTCACACTCATCATGCGGGAGTGACACAGCTCGAAACCGGAGGCCTCTATCTAAATCCGGGTTCGTGGATGATAAGTACCCACTATGTTGCCATCGAGAACGGCAGAGTTTCGCTCCAAGAGTGGTCTTAAATCTCTCTGACAGAAAATCTTTGTGACGTAAGAATTAAGGAACTCGTTGCAGTTTTTCATTTTCGAAATGAAGTTTTCGTCATGCCAGTTCCGATCGTTTCGGGAATTTTTCGGAAAATAGTAGTGTTCACCCATATTCAGTTTGTGTCTTCCAAATCCGGTCGGAAAGTTGGAAAATAGACCCGGGAATGACTCCCAACCTTAGGAGGGTTTATGACAAAACAAATTGTGACACTATTCACAGCCTTATCTTTAAGTTCTCCGCTGTGGGCTGCGGAGGACATGAGTACAATCTCTAACAATGAGCAAACCGCGCAGACTGAAATAATGGAAGAAGGCGACGTTGATGCTTCTGCTATTTGGACTTGCCGCGCACGAAGTTCTTATGGTCGCTATAGCTTCTTTGGGCGAGGCTACAGTCGCTATCAAGCGAGCCGACAGGCTTTGCGCCAATGCTATCGTCGATCTTACTACGGCTACTGCTATATCACCGGCTGCTGGAGAAACTGGTAGGCGTACTTAGGAGCGCTCTCCGTTTTTAAGTAGGTGACTAATAGGTAACAGTTCCCTTTCTGCACATAGCCACTAATGGCTATGTGCAGAAAGGGAACTGTTACCTATTAGTTACCTATTATTAAATTAGAGCTTCCCAAGTTTTTGATTTGCTTGCTAAGCTCCAAACTCATGAAGGATCTTAATAAAAAAGCCTCCCCACTGAACAATCCACTCATTTTAGCTCTCGATGTCGATACACTTGAAAAAGCCACTCAAATTGCAGATGACATCAAGGATCTCGTCGGAGGAATCAAACTCGGTCCACGACTAATTAATCGATACGGCGGCGATCTCATCAAGAAAATGGCGGATAAAGCTCCAGTTTTTGTAGACTGCAAATATTTTGATATTCCTTCAACGATGGAAGCTGCAGTCCGCTCTGCTTTTGATTGCGGAGCGAGTCTTGTGACTGTGCATGCTTTGTCGGGGAAGGAAGCGCTAACCCAACTAGCTGCCCTCGAGGCCAAGTTAAATCAAACTCGTCCATTCAAAATTTTATGTGTCACGATTCTAACGAGCTGGGACCAAAACAGTTTGCCGTCATCAATACAGAATTGGCCCATTAAAAAACATGTGAGTGAATTGGCGGACCTCGCAAACCTTTGTGGTCTCAAGGGGCTTGTCTGCTCGGCCGAAGAGCTAGATCTCTTTGAAAACTCCGATCACTACTTGGTCATTCCAGGAATTCGCCTTTCCCTTCAGGAAAAAGGCGATCAAAAGAGAACCAAAACTCCAGCGGACGCAATGAAGGCGGGAGCGTCGGCTCTTGTGGTCGGTCGACCGATTGTTGAGGCGGCCAAACCAAGAGAAATGGCATCCGATTTTTTGGCTGCGATTTATAGTTAATCGGATGCGCACCATAGAAAATTCCCTCTTGAAAAGACAAGTAAGAATTCAAAAAATTATCCGCAATTGCCAGATGGGCAAGTCACAGGCCTCTCGGCCGAGTAACATCCTCCCCACAGCTGTTCATTTAGTTTCGCTCTAACTGGATACACAAATTCTGACATTCCATCGCTGCCAGGAGTCTCCAAATCCAGATTCAAACGATGCGTTTGATTGCCGACTTCAAATCTAACGAAGATCGCCTTGTCGGAGCCAGAATACTCATAAAGAATCCCACGAACAGAGCCGAGATCAGGACTCTCCCAATTAAGATCATAAGACACGGTATCCAACTTGATAGTGATAAAAGGCTCAGTAAAGTTGCACGTGAACTTTTCTGCAAATGCGGGTGTCGACATTAAAGCTAAAAGCGCAAAGATCATTTGTTTCATAATAACTCTCCCATGTAGGAGAGTATTTATTAGAGTCACTTCAAAACCTTCAACACATAATTATATTCGTGAAGAAAACATCATCTTCCGACATCAGAAAGACTCAAGTGCTTTTCGAATAGCGACAGAAAATTCCTTTTCGTCCCAAGCAATCATTTGTGTGAGATCACTTTTAAGAGCCACCTTGCGAATCACCTGTAAACCCAGGCAATATCCTCTTCGAACTGGTTTGGTGGTTCCGTTCATCAAGAACCAATCTTTGTAGGGCCCGGTTGAATCAAGAATCTCTAAGTACAATTTAGCCATTTCAGCTACGGCCTGAGGATCTTTGCATGCTTTTGCAAGCTCTCCATCAAGCAGGAGTTCTTCGTCACTGGCCCGAGGATTCAAAAGTCCGCTCGCGTAGGTCGCAAATCCTTCAATCCAAAGAGGAGATGCCATCGTCTGTCCTATTCGTTTATTGGCTAGTTTCCAATCATGATAGGCATGAAAAAACTCGTGAGAAAAAAGAACATTGAGACTGTCGCCTCTCTCAATTGTCATATCTACACCAATTAAAACGGGATCGCTCGGAAAACCGGAGATCTCTCGAACTTGTCCGTTAAAAGAGAAAAGAGACGGCATAAATACGACATAGAAAGTTGCGGGAAGATCCGGAAAATGAGATCGAAACAAAGCCTCCTGCTGAGTCACGATTTCAGTGGCTTCAGAAAACATTTTAGACATTTTATCTTTAAGCTGAGGCAGCTTAAAAAAAAACTCTTTTCGTTTTTTTTCCCGACGCTCCTCCCAGTTTTCCTCGGTCGTTCGATAAATAGCTTCGTCGAAAATAGTTTTATATTTACTCTCAAACATTTCCCACTGGTGGAGTGCGCCTTCAGGATCTAACCCGTTGCTAGTCTCCAAAAAAACTTCAAAATCGGGACCCATATTTATGATCTGGGCGCTATAAGAGATTTGGCTGATGATAAGAACCAAAGAAAAAAGGGCCAACTTCATAATGTTCTCACTCCTGGGTATAAATGCGGAGGCTGTTTTGTATCATGACGGTTTTTAAAATTCTTTAGCGCCCTTGTCTTGTGAAAGTTTTTCTCTCTGTAAATACCCTGTGACTTTCTCTCTTGCGTTCCATAAAACACCTGAAAACGTTAACAGAGAGTAGCCAGTGAAAAATCAAAGATCCTTTCAAAAATCCGGCAAAAAACCTTTTTCAGGAAAGTCACCTTTTAAAGGCAAAACTGAAGGAGAAAGAAAGTTTCCCAAAAAAGCAAAAAGCGCCGTTTTCACTCGCTCATTTGAGACAAAGCCTGAAGAACCTCAGTCTGAAAAATCAAAACGCGAACTTTCTTTGCGCGCTCCAAAAGGTTTTCGAGTGGCAATGGGAGTTCACGCCGTAAAGGAAGTTCTCAAAGTTCATCCAAAACACACGCACAAAATTTATTTGAGACCAGGTTGGGAGAGCTCTCAAGAGTTCAAAGATATTGCGGCTGAAGCGCGCGCACTCAAAATTTCAATCGAAACAAAATCAGAGCGCGAGCTCGACACTCTCGGATCCGCGCACCAGGGTCTAGCTGCACTAATTGAAGGCAATCCAAGCTGGGATTGGAAGGCTCCGATGGAAGACGTGACGTCCTGCGTTTTAGTT
>JBFWYS010000409.1:0-4072 GCA_050186175.1 Pseudobdellovibrionaceae bacterium | reverse complement strand
ATTGCCCGTGAATGTCCTGCGCTCACTCATGGAGAAGCCGTGCAGGTTTTTGAATTAACACCCCATTAAAGGAATCGAATGAGTCACGGTCAGGTACAAACAACATTAGATCATTTATTTCGACGCGAATCGGGTCGGATTGTTGCGTACTTGACTCGCTTTCTTGGTCCAGACCACTTGGATCTTGCAGAGAATGTTGTGCAAGATGCGTTGGTTAAAGCTGTTCAGACCTGGCCAATTCAAGGAATCCCCGATAATCCCGCCGCTTGGATTTTGCAAGTCTCAAAAAACTCGGCAATTGATTCTATCCGAAGTGGAAAATTTGTGTTTCACGACTCTGAGCTTGTGGATTCGATTCAATCGTCGATGACGGATTCATGTGCTGACTTAGAATTTGAAAATGAAATACGGGACGACCAACTAAAGTTGATGTTTATTTGTTGCCATCCTGTTTTGCCGAGGGAAGCTAGAATCGCCCTTACACTCAAGACTGTTTGCGGCTTCAACGTCGCTGAAATTGCTAAAGCGTTTCTATCAAAAGAAGAGACCATAGCACAAAGAATTGTGAGAGCAAAAAAGACGATTGCTGAAAATAATTTCAAGTTCGAAGTGCCAATGCCCAACGAACTTGAATTGAGATTGCAGTCTGTCTTAGAAGTCATTTATTTATTGTTCAATGAGGGCTATTCAGCAACAGAAGGAAGTAGTCTTATTCGACATGATCTGTGCGAAGAGGCGATTCATCGAACACAAGTCCTCTCCGAACACCCTGTGTGTCAGCGCCCACAAATTTTTGCGCTTCTAGCGTTGATGCACTTTCAGGTCTCAAGATTCAATTCAAGGCTGGATGCTGATGGAGAACTCCTTTTGTTAGAGGAACAGGATCGAAAGCTCTGGGATCAGGAACACATTGGTTTAGGAATGAAATACCTAGGTCTCTCTGCCGACGGGGAAGAGCTTTCCGATTACCATTTGCAAGCAGGCATAGCCTCTTGCCATGCCGCTGCCAAGTCATTTGCAGAGACGGATTGGGAAAGAATTTTGACTTATTATGATTTACTCCTCATGAAAGACCATTCGCCAATTGTGGCGCTGAATCGAGCCGTCGCTATTGCGATGATTCACGGTCCTGCGGCTGGACTAAACGAAGTTGACCTTATAAAAGCTCTTCCCCCTCTTAAGTCATACTACTTATTGCCTGCAACGATGGCTGAATTAAATCGGAGGCTTGGAAATATGGCTAATGCAAAGACTTTATACGAACAATCACTAGAGCTCGTGGGGACGGAACCTGAAAGACGCCTGATTCTGAAGCGAATCAAAGCCTGTGAAACAAATCATTAAAATAAGCCTTCAAGTGAATTTTTAGAGTCGGTCTTTACTCTTGAAACTATTTGCATATCTACATTTAGCGCGGCAAAAACTAAAAATAGAGTTGCCGTTTCTATGTTCACAGTTCCTTGTTCGATTCTCGAGACTGTCGCCTGCGTAACTCCGGCTTTTTTCGCTAATTCCACTTGAGAAAGGCCGCGCAATTTCCTGATTCGTCTAACCGCATTTGAGAGGTTTTCAAAGGAGCGAGCGGTGATTGGATTAAACTGCAGTTTTGACTGTTTTTCATTGCAGCTTTCAATAAAGTCGATAGCTGTAAAACTAGGCCTCCACAAAAAGAAGAAAGAGGGGAAAAGCTGTTTAAGTAATTTACAGGTGGTCACGTTAATTGCACTTTGTCTTGTACTTCCCATGATTTCCACAGTGCCCGGACTCCTTGTTCTCTTCTTCCAGGCATGGCATGTGCAATTGAAGTTCTGATATGGAGGCCTTTATGAAAAAAATGATTCTTTTAATCATATTAACTTTTGCCAGCATGACCTTTGCTGAGTCACACAGCGAAAAGATGGACCGTTTGAACGAAGTAACTTCTAAGGCACATGAACAATTTAACAACACCGTAAAAGCTTCAAATTTGTCAGTGGAAAATAAAAAGATTCTTGGCGAACGGTCGCATGCATTGACCAGCGCTATTGCAGCCTATTGCGATACTCTTACTTTAGTAGATAGCGCGGCCACAAGAGAACTAAAATATGAGGCAATGAATAGCTGTATTGGATCCTTAGTTTCGGTTGCTACAATTGAAGCCATCAGAAACCTTGATAGTAGCAAATAAACTCCTCTATATCACATATGCATGGAAGCGCCGATTTCCAAAGGGACGATCGCGCAGAGAAAATTGTAAATATCTGCCGAACTAATTTTCAAGATCCATCTTCCACAATAGGATCACTCATTCGAGATTTACATTTTGAATAAAAAGTTTCAATCCACTCATCAATTGAGGGAATTCTTTCAGAGATTATATTTTCGCTAATCGTCTCAATAATTCTACGGACGGTATAGATGTGTTCGGAATTATCTAAACTGTCGTCGATAAGACAATGTAAGAAAGCGAGCATCCCCTAAGGAGTTCATCCACAAATGGACCTCTGGCTGAGGTAGAATTATACCAAAGCCGTGTCAGACCCTTTCGGGAGTGGATGTAAACTTGAGTGTTACACAACATTCAAATCCCAAAGGAGGATGCCGCTTATGAAATATTATATTGGACTTGATGCTCACTCGACAACATCAACTTTTGCAGTTGTTGACGAAAATGGACAATGCGTTTTGCGCGAGACTGTGAAGACTTCGGAACAAAGTCTAGTTCACGTGATTAACCGCATTCAAGGCGAGCGTCACATGACATTCGAGGAGTCCACAATTTCTCAGTGGCTGTATTTGCAGTTGAAAGACAAGGTCGACAATCTATTGATCTGCAATCCAACGTACGTGGCCAAAAAACAGGGTGCCAAAACTGATTTTAGGGACGCCCTTCATTTAGCTCAAGAGCTCAGAACGAATCACTTGCAGCCAGTTTTTCACGACACTTCTCATTGGATGGAGATCCGAACCACTGTCAGTGGGTACTTGGACATTGTCGAAGAAATTGTAAGATTCAAAAATCGATTAAAGGCAGTTTTCAGAGCAGAAGCGATTCAAACAGATGAGAATAGTTTTTATAAAAACAAGATCCGCGTTAATGAATTAAAAAATCCGTCTGCAAAGTTTGTTGCAGAAAAGTTATTTGATCAAATTGAGTTTTTGGAATCAGAGAAAGGTAAATACAAAGAGGTTTTCGAAAGAAACAGAAAAAAGTATCGACCAATCCGCAATCTGATGACGATACCTGGGATCAGCATTATTAGGGCAAACATTATTGCCGCCATTGTTTGTCAGCCAGCGAGATTTGAGAATAAACACAGGTTTTGGGGGTACTGCATGTTGGTTCGCCATATCCAGGAATCTGGTGGCAGGATTTATGGAAATAAAAGATTTTTCGGCAGGCGGGAGCTTCGCAATGTATTTATTGGCGCCGCGGAAAATGTGATGAGGTTGGATGGTGAGCTGCGGGATCGATATGATGCCCTTCGGGCAAAGGGAGTGGATCACAAGGATGCGAAACTCAATTTGGCTCGGCAAATTGCATCGATTGCTCTTTGTCTTTTAAAAAATAATGACAAGTACAATGAAAACTATGGCGAGTATTTAAAGGAGCGCAAGAAGACGCAAAAAGAATTTTATGATCAAAGTTTATAGCTAGTAGCCCTCGGACATTCGAATAACACATGGAAGTGATGCAGAAGTAGGTTCCTTTTTCATGCTGACAAAAGCCGAAACAGAAAATTTATTTCTATAAGAAAAGGAAGACTTCGGATGGAGCTTTGAGGTGCGAGATGAGGCCCAATATCTGCTTGACGGTTTAACGATAAAACACGTCCATTTAAAGACTGGCACGCTCGCGTTTTTAATCCAGCATTGTTATGGCCTGCGAGGCCCAAACAGAAGAATGAATGCGCTATTTGCATAAATCCGATTCCAACAATGGAAAGGTTCATCAATGAAAATTTCCATGATGAAATAGAAGGCCGGGAACTACTAGACACGACGACCGGGGATGCAATCCCAGGTCTCGACTTAGCCCAAGAAATTGGGCGAAGGATAAATATTATCCAAAGGGGATTGCTTTCTTACAGAA
>JBFWYS010000408.1:0-4084 GCA_050186175.1 Pseudobdellovibrionaceae bacterium | reverse complement strand
GAAGCCTCGATTGCAAGCCACTCGGAAGTCGCACAAAAGGCAACATCTGAAGTCAGTATTAAAATAAGGGCAAAGCGAAAAAACTGCATGTAGGAGTATTTCATATATCATATATGTCGAAAGTTACAGTGGCTATTCTCAAGGTTGAGTTCTTTTCACACTGACCAAAATTATATCGGTGAATATGAAGCGGGATCCAGTCCCGTATAAACCCAGAGATCGGCAAAAATGCTCACTCTTTGAAAAATACACAATTACTTACCCGCTCCATTTTACATGAAAGCAGCCTCGATTAGAATGCGCCTTAATATATATGCTAGGCCACCACCGGCCCAAAAACATGGAGTTAAAAATGAAAAATATTTTTGTATCGATGCTCGCATTGCTTTCTGCGACCTCTTCCTTGGCAGCTGTTAATCTGGACTGGACCAGATCTTCAAATTCAGTTCAGGCTTTAATATTCGATGCTCTCTGGGAAATGAAGCAACAAGATGCAGCTTCTCCATTTCCATCAGGTGTTATTAAAAAACAAGGCGCCTCGCTAAAAATCGATGATGGCATGAACACTCTTGAGTGTTCCGCGAAAACTCTTGGTGCAGCTCAAGTTGAAAGCTACAAATGTGTTTTGTCTGCTGAAAATCTTTCTTGGACAAGATCTTCAGATTCTGTTCAAGCTATTTTGTGGGAAGCTCTCTATAGCATCAATCAAAATACAGACCGTGGCACTGTAACGATCCAAGATGAAAAGACAGTATTAGCCTGCAGCTCAAAATCTTTAGGAACGGCGGCCGTTCAAAGTTATCGATGTACTGTTACAAATAAGTAATTGCGGTAGGTAACAGTTCCTTTTCTGCACAGCTCCCAGTAGCCCTGTGCAGAAAAGGAACTGTTACCTATTAGAAGATATCGCCGATATTAAGTCGATTTAACTGTTTAAAATATGCCGGAATCTCCATTAATTCACTCGTGGGAAGTTGAGTTACAATGGACCTGTTATGGAACTAAAATCATCAGTTCTTATTGTTGATGACTGTGAGGACATGCTGGAAATCGAAAAGATTTTCATTGAGCGATATTGTGGCAGTGAGGCGATTGCAGCCCGAAGCTTTGATGAGCTTAAAAAATTAGGCGATAAAATATTAGATTGTAAGCTCGCCTTTTTAGATCTGAACTTTGGAGAAAGTGAGCCTACTGGCATTGAAATTTATCATTGGCTTAAGAAAAAGGGTTTTGCGAACCCCATATTTTTTTTAACCGGAAACGGAGCGAACTCAGATTTAGCTGTTGAAGTGGAACAACTAGGTGAGGGGACCTTGTTAACTAAACCTATTGTTCCCGCTCTTTTCACGAAGCTGGTCGAAGATCCCTCAAGCGCTTTTAAACCGCGAAATAATCCGTTCACACACTTTAAATCAAAGAATAGTTCGCATCCGTAGGCCTACCAAATCGTGATGCGATCTTTATCGGGCATATTCATCGCATCGCCTTTTTTACACTGATAAGCTTTTGCAAAATTCGCTTGGTGTTTGACTTGCTCGTTGATTCGAGCCCAACCCATCGCATGTGGGTCTGTCTTTAGCATATTCTCCTCGGTCTTGGGTAAAGCCATCGAACACCACACGCGCGCATAACTTGCGAAAAACTTTTTTTGCTTTTAACTCCGCCTCTGTGAGCTTGGGGGCGATGATTTTAAAGAACTCGTCCACGACTTCAGGTTTGTCGTAGTAAGTTGTCTCCAAGTTTCTTTGGTAACTAAATTCTAAAGATAAGCTCTACTCTTTTGAATAAAACTGAATTTCCGTACGAAGAGCTTGACCACAAGCTTGCGCAACAGCTTCTAGTTTCTCAGGACTCGAGGTCATCGCATCCCAAATTTGGTTGGCACAGGGACGGAGGGCAATACTTAGTGGGCCGTGACTGGCGCGTTCGACAACGATCATTTTTCTTGGGGAGGTTTGATTTTCGAAATGATACTTAGCATGTTCAAGAGTTGTTGTTGGATCATGCTTTCCCTGGACATAATAGATTGGCACTGGAATCTGCCACGATTTTGAATCATAAGGACGATCCTTCTGAATGCCTTCACAAACATTGTTACTTGTGGCAACAAGCCTGCCATCAACAATATTACGTCCAGCAAAAAACTCGCCCCAGATTTCGCGGCAACCAATAGCTTTAAATAGATTATCCACGGGTACGTTCTGACCATCATTCGTTCCTAAAACCAGATTATTTAACTGAGGAATAGCAGCTGCTTGCCCGTTTGGATCTGTCAAATACCAGTCGATAAGATGCTGGAATTTCTTTCCAGCCTGAGGAATATAACCAAGAATAATCTGTGAACTAAGGAATTGGCCCCAGACATTTGATGAGTAACCTGAAGAAGAAGTTTGTGTTGGCAAAGAGGCCTCAAAAAATGCGCGCACTTCTAATTTTAAATCTTGCTGCTTGATTCGCTCCCACTCAGACTGAAAATTTTTAAAATAATCATTGAATCCAGAGAAATGATGACCACTCACGCCTTCAAGCACAACGGCTTTTGGCAAAAGAAGTCCCAGTTGTTGTAAACGTCTTGTTAACACTGTTGCGTGTTGTGTCCCAAAGGAGGCCCCATAAATAAAATAGGGTTGTTTGAGAAGCTTTTGTTTGTAAAGAGACTCAATCATTGCCGCAACATCATCAGCGAGTGCTAAAGTTGAAAGCGAATCTTCGACAAAAGGATAAGTATTATTGCAGCCAATGCTCCGAGGATCAGTATAGTCCAAAGTGTATTTTTCAGGAAAAGCACCTAAAAGAGGAGCGGAGCCAGGAGCGAGGGGATTCTGTCCTGGGCCACCACCAAGTACGAGAATGAGCGGCCTATCTTTATCGCCCTGTCGAACGCGAAAACTGTATTTAAACTTGGGCGAATTTGCGACACCTGAATAAACCGGAACCTGAATAGATTGCACTCCATTGAAATCACAATTAGTCTCTGAATAGGATTGCATTGGTAACACTAGGCTGAGTGTAAATACGGCAATTAACATGTTTAACATAAGCAACCTCGTGCGAATGGCCGACCATATCAGATAATCAATACATCGCAATGGCATCGGAAAAAAATACCGTCTAGTCTTAGACGTATTTAATTTTGCAAAAATCTCCTGGCTCCATTGACCTCCCAATAAGATTCCAATATGCCTAATCGAATGCGTCGACCGAGAAATCGTAACAAAAAACCATCTTCTGCCCCGCGATTGCAGGGTGGGGGGGCGAATCTCTCCGGGAACAAGTTTAAGCTGCCTCGAGGCGTGTATTACGATTCCCATTTTCTGTCGGCGCAAAACAAAGCAGAAATTTTAAAATGGCTTTCGGGGATCTTTCCGATTTGGGAAATGCGGTACTCAGCCCATAATCCTCCGCCTGATGGACAAAGTCAGCGTTCGCTTTTGCGGCCTGTTTACTGGCTTGGGAATTGGCAGTTTGCTTGTTTGGATTATTATCACCCACCAAAAAATGTTGAGAACTGTTGCGTGGAGGCCGAGCCCTTTCCGCATTGTCTTCAATATTTGGTTCAACAAATGGAAGATATTGTGCGTGAAACTTTTGAGACTCGGGATATTCCGCGCGGATGGCATCTGAATACCTGTTTGATCAATTACTACGGGCACAAAATTGAAGGCGATAAAAAAATCGATACGGCTCGTGTGGGCGAGCATCGTGATTTTGAACCGGGACCTGTGGCTTCTCTGTCCCTCGGTGAGCGGGCTTTTTTTCAGTTTGTTTCGAGCCGCAAAATCGGCAGTCGCGACTCTGTGGCTTTCGAGCAGTGGTTGGATGATAGTAGTTTGCAGATTTTTGGTGGTCATCGATTTAAGAGTGAACTCTTTCATCGGGTCCAGCGCGTGGAAAAGAAAAACAACTCGGTCTGGAGGTTCAATGTGGCTGATTTCGAAACTCGTCGGATCAACTTCACCTTCCGTTATGTGCCAGATGAGCACGTGATTGCTTATTCTCAATTGCCGTCAGAAAAGGCAGAAGATATTCGTCCGTACCTACAGAAATTGGCAGAAAAGTCTGAGTTCTTTAAGATGGCTCTATC
>JBFWYS010000407.1:0-4108 GCA_050186175.1 Pseudobdellovibrionaceae bacterium | reverse complement strand
AGCTCACAGGAAACAAGAGCTCCGAGGCATGGGAACTTGAAAATCACACTTGCAAAGACTTCACAGGCGAAGAAAAAAAATCTTGCGAAAGCTGGTGGGGACATTGCAATGGGTGGGCCGCTGCCGCGATCAAGGAAGTTGAACCACGAAAAGGTTTCAAAGTTGGAAACATAAATCTTTCCGTTGCTGATGCAAAAGGAATTCTTTCGGAAGTTTGGCTTTCAACTAATTCTCTCGGCGCAGGGAATACTGATAAGAGTGTAAAAACAAAAGATGGTCTTAAAGAAGGATGGATCGCAGATCCACAAGATGCTACGTACAAGACTTTTTGGGATACAACTCCTCGTGCCTTTTTTATGATCACGACGAATTACATTGGAATCAATAAAATGGGATTCGCGATCGACCGATTCACGGGAGACGAAGTTTGGAACCAACCTATCGTGGGATATAGAATTCTGCCAATCAGGGAAAATGAAATTCGGCAAGAAAATCGCTATGGGAAAAAAGTTTGGGCTGTTCCAATGGCAATGAAATTATATTGGGCCAATGACCTAGGAACTCCTCCAGGGGCTATATCTGAGGAGTTCGATATTAAAAAACATTCAAAAGACAATGATCAACTAGAAGATAGTTTGCCGGGAACAACGGACGGAGATCAGGCCTACGAAGCAAGGATGCTTGAGTTCACCCTCTTCTTCAATTCCGAAGTCAAAGTTTCCGCGGACGGCAAAAAAGTTTTGGCTGCCGGCAAGATGGTGGGCGATGGAATCTGGAAGATGCAAGAAGATCCAAAACAGTATAACCATCAACAACTGGATGAAGGGCATCCTGACTTTGTTTGGCTTCCGACTAACGCGATCCTAGATGACAACGGTTACGCCAATCCATTTATGGTTAAAAGCGCAGTGGGCCTCGTCGAAAAGGGAAACAAAAAGGCGAGCGGCTCAAGCAATTCAAGAAATGAAGATGAGGCGGAGTCTGAACAAGAACCTGAAGAAAAACCAACCGCGGTTGCAAGTTACAAAATCACATTTAGTATGAAGGCGTTTGAGAATCTAAAAGATGTAAATCCTGAATCGGTAAAGAGAAAGATCAAGAGAGTTCTCGCTCGCGCCGAAGCTAAGGGCTCGATTCCCTCTGATTCAATCGAGATTCTACAAACAAGAGTTAAGGTTGTCCTAGATATGACCGAGGGCATGTCAAATGCATCGCTCAAGGCTCTTTTTAAAGATGCAGATATGGGTATCATCGCATTGGATGCGGCGAACTGATCTTCGAACTTAAAATGCAAATTCTCAAAAGGCTCTCGAACTTCGAGAGCCTTTTTTCTTTAGAAGAAACTGGTTGTTCGCGAGATCTGTTGGCTGCGAATTTTCTTTGTTTAGGACATAGATGATCCATCCATGAGAGGGTTATTTCCTGGCCAGGAAAGCAAGTTTCTACAACTTACTCCGTAACCTTACCAGAACCCGCAGTCTTCTCCCTCACCTTAGCCCCAGAAGACTTATACATATCACGCGCTTCGTTCGCAAACTTTTGCACCTTTGGATCGGTCGGCTTATCAAGCTCCATAAGAATGTTGTGAATGCGATGAAGGTTCGAAGTCCAATCTGTAATGATGATTGAATTTGTAGAAGGGAATACCGAAAGCTCACCATCTCTAGATGGCAAAATTCGCAGATCTCTATTTACAGCAGACACTGAAGTATTTTTAGGACTTAAAATGTAAGTCACCATTCTTTCAGGTCTTAAAGACGGTAAAGTTTTTGTTACTTCAGTGAGATTTCTTTGGACATTACGCGCTGACATAACAAGAAACTCGTCATCGCGCTTTGCAATTGCATATCCGTTTGTAGCAAGAGCACTAGACAACAAATTGAAGGCCTCTTTAAGAGTGACAGGTTCTGAATTGAAAATAGAAGCCTTTCCTCGGACTCCAGCATCCACAACAAATTTTTCTCCAGAGGCTTTAGCATAAGTTTCGATAATTTTTGTGACCTCCTCATTGTTAAAAGCAAATTTTAAAGTCTCCGCTGCATTTGCGGTGAGATTAAAAAATAAGAACACACCTAGTAGAATAGTTAAAACCCATTTTGCTGCACCCTTCATAGAAACCTCCATTTTTGTGGTTTAATTAGGATAACGAGGCGTTTTTAAAACGCAAGCGGCGAAGAGTGACACAGACTTATTTCGGAACGACCCGAGTTCCAAGTTGGAACTAGACTTCTTGATTTTCAGGATGAGTCACATCGAGCTTTCTGCCTTCTGATTCTCTTTTTTTGTTCATGATCATCAACAACTCCGTTGCCGCTTTTGCATCACAAAGAGCTCGGTGATGTTGATCGATAGAGATCTCGAAATGCTCGGTTAGATTTTTGAGGCCATACGATGAAAGACCTGGATATGTTTTTCGCATTCCAGAGCATGTGCAAATCTGTGGTCTTACGAATGGCATTTCTAATCGCTGAAATTCTTTTTGAATAAAGCTGTAGTCAAATCTTACATTGTGGGCGACGAAGATTGCTTCGCGTGTGAACTCTTCGAACCTCTCTGCGATCTCTGAAAACTTTGGGGCGTCAGCGACCATCTCATTGGTGATTCCTGTAATGTCAGTGATGTGTTTTGGAATCGGTCTCCCCGGATTGATCAGAGTTTGAAACTCATCGACAACAACTCCACCTTGAACTTTGAGGGCGCCAATCTCCGTGACACGATGAAACTGCGCAGACCCACCTGTCGTTTCTACGTCGACAACTACGTAGACTTGATTCGGATCTGTTTGCCAGCGCACTTTTAAGACTTCGACTTCATATCCCGCCTCTTTCAAAAGACGAACTTTAGAAAGTTGTTTTGAGCGCAGACTATCACCCTCTGCTTTAACTTCGATAAACTTAGGTTCGCTATTTTGAAAAATTACGAGATCTGGGTAGCCGCTGTGATAATTTTCGTAATTTTGTGCCATTGTTCGCATAATGGTCGCGAGATTTTTATTCTGAGAGCCCCCGACAAACTCAAGAATTGTAGTCAACAGACTCGGATGCCACTGAAAAATATCGTTTAACTTTCCATAGTGAGTGGTTACCGCCTTTAAAAAATAAATGTTGCTAGCACTCACATCCGACAACAACAAAAGCTTCTCTTCGATCTTTTCTCTGTGGTTTTCATAAAAATCAGAACCTACTAAATCCGAAGGAGATCTCTCAAACGGATTAAAAATGGCGGCCTCTTCGCTTTCAAAAAGCTCATCCCAAAATAAAAGTCCAAAGAGACCTGCCCACAAATAATTTTCAGTAAACTCAGCACCGTGTCCTTGTTTACGAAAATAATCTCGCACGCCCCACTCCGGCCGCTTCAGATAAAAATCACTCAATATGAGTTCTTGTGCGCTTTTCAGAATCTCTGTGAGATAACCAACCTTCTTATTGTTAAATTTACGCGCCAAGAAATCCTCGGCGAACAAAAGTTCTTCGTCGCTAAAAGGATTTTCGATCATCGCCTCAAGCAGAACTCTACCTTCATTTTTACGATCTAACTTAAACAGAATGCGCACCGACTTCTCACGCGCGGGATGCATTTCACATTTTTCAAGAATTTCTAAGATCAAATCGGGATTTTCAGGATTTATCCGATTAGCCATATCGTAGATAAGTTGATTTTTAAGTCCTCGAGCTGAGGTATTTAAAGTAGAATACCCAAGGCACTCTTGAAAAAGTCTGCGAATATCCTCTTCATCTTCAATTTCATCTAAGGTTTTGATCTGTTTTGAGAAAAAATACTCAGTTTTGGCCTCATCCGGTTTGGTAAAACGAGGTTTGAACTTCTTTTTCATTCCTCGTGCTTCACGGATCCCCAAATCTCTGAGGGTATAAAGTGTCAGATTCCTTTGAATGCGCCCAAAAAATAAAAAGAGAAGATACTCCAACTCGAGCACTTTTCTTTGTACAAAAAGATCACTTCGGGATTCTAAATTTTGCAGATCCAATTTTTTAGAATTTTCTCGAGCTATAAAAATTAAATCATCACGTGAACAGTTAGCGGTAGCAATAACTCCAGCTTGAGATAACCATTTTCGAAGAGTCGGTTTAGTCAAATAGTCAAAAACCGA
>JBFWYS010000406.1:0-4109 GCA_050186175.1 Pseudobdellovibrionaceae bacterium | reverse complement strand
GAATCCGGCTTATAGCAAAACCGACTCAAGTTTGTGGCCCTTTTCATTAACTGTGAAAAGGGCCTCTTTATTTTTAGGGAGCGATTGTTTTGTAAGCTTCACCATTAGAAACGGGGCTGCCATCATGTAGAGCGGCCTCTTTATAAAACAACATGTCTAGAGAATTGCTTGCGTCCTTTTGAACTTTTTCTCCTGCTGGAGACGCAAAAGCTGCAGCAGCTTTTTCTTCAGATTCCCACATCATGTAAGCGACTTCATAATTCTCAGTCGCAAGAGCGAGATAACCAACCATACCAAGAGGTCCCATTTCTTTTTTAACGAGCTGAAGATGCGAGGCCATGTTCTTTAAGAATTGCTCAGAAGAAAGCCCCGTCTTTTTTAATCCGACAAAAGTAAAAACGGCCGACTTTTGTATATCAACAGGTTTGCCAAGCACATTGTACGCAACATTTGGCGCCAGCATCGTGATGCCTTCAGAAAAAGTTCTCATCTCAGCACTTTTTGAGGTGCTTCTTTCAAAAATTTGCCAGTGATCTTCCCCGTATTGTTTACCTTCTGGAGTCGCGCGAACTTTGTCGTAAGATTCTTTTGAATCAAAAGCGAGGAGTGCAAATTCGTCGGGAACAAAACTTGGCTTTTCAGAAGGCGGCATTAACACCAGGTAATCTGAAATCCCATTTCCTGAATAAAGATCCACGCCTTTTTTCATAAAATCGGGAATGGCATCAACAAATTGTCCCTCCGTGAGATTATTCTTTTTGAAGCCTTGCCAAAAACGATAGTAATTAGCTTCGACCGCATGTGCATTGGTAAAAAACAAAAACGCCAGGAGCAAAACTGAATACTTCATAAAGTTTCCTTTTTTAATATAGGGTATATGTCCTCACTATACAGGGTGTGTTTCCCTATGTAGATCGGTTTGTGTACGAATGTAATAATTGGAAAATGTACATTATGGAAATTAATAGATAGACTGGATATGATCAGTATTTGTAATACTCATCACTATGAAAAATTTAGACAGCCTTCTCTTTCCAACATTTAAGATAGCTGCCGAAGAGCTCAATTTTACGAGGGCTGCAGATCGTTTAGGAACGACCCAATCGAATATCAGTCAACAGATTGCCAAAATCGAAGATCAGCTTGGAGCGCTTGTTTTTTTTAGAATCAATAAGGCTCTCTCTCTTTCTCCGGCTGGAGAAAAGCTCTTGAGATTTATCAACGAATACGAGGTTTCTCTTGAAAAATTTTCTTCGGAGTTCTCAGAAGAAAGAGAGCTCAAGGGATCCGTTCGCTATGCCATGCCGCACAGTTGTCTTTTTACTCCTCATTTTGGGATGTTCTTGGAGCAGATAAAATCCCACACTGAACTGTCGGTTGATGTGAGCCTGTGTTCAAATGAAGAAGTTGTAAAAAAGCTTTTCTCCCGACAGATCGATTTTGGTTTTGTAACCAAAGAGATGGCTCAACCAGGGTTGCTTGAAACACCATTTGCTGCTGAAGAATACGTCTGCGCCGGCTCTAAAAAATGGGTTGATAAAATCGCCGAGAGTGATCTGACCGAACTTCATTGGATCGAATACCCTGGAATGCGCGAACTTTTTGATATTTGGAAAGATGGCCAGTTCTCAAGAAAAAAGAAGTTGAACTCAATGCAGTTAAAATACGCAGGAAGAATCAACTCGCTCCATGGAGCTATTGATATAATGGTTGCAGGAAAAGGCCTCACGATTGTGCCTCGCCACGTGATTAGCGAAGAGCTCGCAGCCAAAAAAATAGTAGTTTGGAAATCCAGCGAAAAAATCGAAAGCCCGATCTTTGTAGTTACGCTCATGGATGTTTTGCAGCCTAAAAGAGTGGAGTTTTCGATCGCAGAATTCTTAAAAATGAAATCTAAATAGGCTTTAGATGTTATTTTTGATTCCAGTAGCTCCAAATGGGATTCAGAACTAAATTGTTGATCAGTTCGATATTGGTAATTTTGCTGTGATTGATGTTGAGGTGGTGAGGCGTCCATGTACCTCGAGAGGCCATTGCAACAATCAGAGTAAAAATAAAGCTCAACCAGAGATTATGAAGTTTTTTGTTCTCGATGTGAATATAGAACGTGCGAAACAAAAGTAAGGCCACTGAGACCACAATAAAAAACGAAAATGTGGCTTTATAAAAGGGATACTGCATAAGCGGAGCAGCGTTTTCGATCGCAATGTCGAGTCGACTTGGTGAGAGTCTTTCCTTTGTTACAGAAAACTGAAGGCCATCAAAATAGTTGGCTGCCACAACGGCCAGACCAAAAATTAAAAGCCACAAACCGGTTAGGCTATGAAGACAATAACGAAGAGAAGGTTCAGCATTTTTGAAGAACACGCTAAAAAAGTTGTAAACCCATATGGTGCACGCCACAGGCATTAGAGCGAAGCCTATAACCAAAAGATCAAAACGTAATCCCATAATAAAAAGCGCACTCATTTTATGTTCGGCCTTGAGATTTCCGACAAACGTTGTACCCGAAAGTAAAAAGAATCGTTGTAGAGTCATGATCAAGAGAACAAGGGCGCAGTAAATATATATTTTTCTAAGAAAGACAACCATGACCTAATTATTCAACGACGAAACAAAAAAATGAAGCGTTTTTAAAAGCGACTGAGCTTTCTTGCGTAGACGAAAAGTTCTTTTCCTTGACGTCCAGGAATAGAGTCGCGCCAACGCTTCCAATAAAGAAATTGGAAATCTTTTTTGAGCCGTTGCCGAATTTCCCACTCCGAGCCACCAAAGGGAGGTGCGAATCGTCTTTCCATCGTAAAAAAGACGGCGAACAGGTGTCCGTTATTGTCTAAAAACCTCTTCCATGCCTGAACCAATTTATTTCTTAGAATTGGATTGATTGCGCAATAACAAGTATATTCAAAGACTAGATCAAAAGAATTATTGAAATCTGCTGGAAGCTTAAAAAAATCTGCGCAGGTAAATTCTAAATTAGGTAAGTGCCCATAAAGTTTTTTGGCTTCTTCGATCGCAGTAGGACTCATATCCACCGCTTTTACAAGATGTCCTTGCTCGGCAAAGTAGGCCGCGTCGTGCCCGGTTCCACAGCCTAAGACCAAAATTCTGGATTTTGGAAGTTTAAGCTTAGGGAGCATAGTTTTAAGAGCCGGAGAAGTTGCTTTTAAATCCCAAGGAGCATCGTTTGAAAGGTATCGACCCGTCCAAAATTTTTCCTCTTGAACATTTTCAGAATCAGGTAACCAGGCTTTTACCTCGATCTTTTTTCCATTCCAGGTGATGGATTCGTCGTCATAGTCTTCGAGCTTTTTAAAAAATTCAGCTTGTGCCGGTCGCGAAAGGACAAACGGAATTCCGCGTTTTGTATGACCGTGAAAACGGTCCCATTCATCCAATGTTAAAGTCTCTAACAAAAACTCTTCTTTATAGTCGTAAGGCATTTGCACGAAAGACGTTTGGTTTTGCAAGTCAATTTGTAAGGCAACAAAGGGCTCATCAAAAGCCTCGACGATAACCGATTGGCCGTCGAGTTCAGTCACTACGTGACCTGACTCAATAAGATTCAAATTTTTAAAAAGAGTGCGGCCGACATCAGTGTCGGTGACTCGAATTTCATCGAAGAAGAAGTAACCTTCTTCATCTATTTTAATAAATTTGTCTCTTGTGTTCATAATAACTATTGGTGAGAAGGCGCGGCTTCAGGATTTGCCAAAGGAGCTTCACTAGTTGCGGGAGCCTCAGTTTGAGCTTCCGCCTTTTCGTTTGGACTGATGACGAGAGCATCAGAAAACTCGATTGAATCGGTCGAACCTTCTTGTTTTTCAATACTCCAGTTTGTTGCATTGTCAGCGGCTTGTTTAAGAAGAGCCACTCCTGCGCGCGACTGACGAGTGGCTTCGCTGCCTTCGGAAGAAGGATTCACAAAAGAATAAGAGTAATGAACTTTAACTGCATCTTTATCCACTTCTTCGGTCCATAAAGATTGCAATTGAAATTCGCTGAGATTAGCATTTTCAGATTTCACTTTTTCTTCAATAATCTGACGCATTTTGGCTTGAATCGCGTCGTGGGGAATAACATGACCCAACGGATCTGAGTGAATCAAG
>JBFWYS010000405.1:0-4113 GCA_050186175.1 Pseudobdellovibrionaceae bacterium | reverse complement strand
ACAGTTTTGATTTGCTCGCGAATATCTATGAGCTCGACATCAATCAGAGTCGCAAACGAGCTTTGGATTTGGCTGTGCTTTTAAAATGTGAATCTCTTTTGCATGTTCAGTTGCGCCGCCTTTCTTTGGGCGAACGGATGAAAATGGAAATTATCGGGAGTCTTTTGCATCAACCGAAGGTTTTGTTTTTAGACGAACCGACGATTGGTTTGGATATCGTGGCGCAATCGACGATTCGCGAGTTTTTGGCAGAGTATGTTCAGGAGCAAAAGCCAACGGTGATTCTCACTAGCCACTATATGGATGATATTTCGAAGTTGGCGCATCGGCTGTTGCTCATTTCAAAAGGTCAGATGGTTTACGACGGAACCGTAAATGAGTTTATCGGAAAAGCTGAAACCCTACAAAAAGTAACTTTAAAGTTTGCGGAGCCCTTGAAAGAGAGTTTGCAGCTGGTGGACGGCAAAGGCGAGGCCGTGAAATTGGATGCTGGAGCGGATTACATGACTCTTGACGTGAAAACATCAGAGGTGGCTCCGCTCATTTCACGAGTGGTAGGTCGCACTCCTATTCAAGATATTCGAATTGATGAAACGGATTTTGAAGATGTTATTCACAGATTTTTGGAAAAAGACTCAAGCCGCTAGCGCCAAGGCGTCGGCAGGTGCCCGATTGGCCGTCGCCAGTCAGCTGGAATACCGTTTCAATCTTTTCGTTGATGCGGTTATGCAGCCCACGATTACTGCATGTGTTGAAATGATCGTGTGGTTCGCTATTGTTGCAAACTTTGCTGCAGGACAGTTGGGTGGATTCTCCGCCGAATATTATTTAGCTTATGCACTTTGGGGCGCCTTCTTTGCACGAAACAATTCGAATTGGATGTATGAATTTCGAATGATTAATGAAATTGAATCAGGGAGTGTAAATAACTTGCTCACGCGTCCGGTTGGTTTCTTTGAGTTTTATTTGTCTCAGTTCATGGGTTACAAGCTTCTCGTGGGAATTCCTTCGTTACTTGTTCCGTTGATTGTAGGACTTGCGATGAGCCTACCGGTGGATTTAACGAAACTGCCTTTGAGTTTGATTCTCTCGTTTTATTATTTATTCTTCGTCTATGTTTTTAGCTTCTGTGTAGTGAGTTGCGCCTTCTTTTTTAATCGTGTCGGAAATTTTTCGATCGCGAAGAATGTGGCGTTCTGGTTATTCACCGGTGAACTTTTTCCTCTGGATTTAGTTCCCGACCCTTACAAAGAGATTATGATCTCTCTTCCATTTGCGAATGCAGTTTATATACCCATTGGATACATGACAGGCCGAGTGGGAATCGAAACGATACTAAAAGGTTTTATGAGTGTCACTCTTTCTTCGGTTGTCGTCGGTTTGCTTGCGGCCTATTTGTGGAATCGTGGACGCAAAGTTTATAGTGGGACGGGGGCTTAGCTAATGAAAAAATATTGGCGACTTCTGTGCAGCTTTTTTAAAGTCAGCTTTATTGCCGATCTCGAGTATCGCGCGAACCTTGTAATCAAAGTAATTACCGATGTGATTTGGTATGTCGCTCAGCTGAGTTTTTTTGAAGTTCTGTTTAAGCACTCAGATCATCTTGCAGGATGGTCGATTGAGTCGATGCGTGTTTTTATGGGTGTATTATTTATGGCAGACTCTCTGTGGATGCTGCTTTTTCATGAGAGTATGGATCAGATGAGTGAAAAAGTAAGAAGGGGAGATCTCGATCTTCTTCTTGCTAAGCCTGTGAACTCTCAATTTATGATGAGTCTGCAAAGAATAAACACGATTTATCTTGTGAATTTTGTGATGACATTTTCCTGGCTTGTTTGGTCTTTGCATCAGTTGCCGGGTGGTTTTAGCTGGTGGAAACTATTATTTTTAATCGTATTGATGCCTTGCTCATTGGCAATTCAATACGGAATGCGATTTGCCTTTGCCGCGACCTCGATATTTTTTACGCGCGCCGAGAATCTGACTTATGTTTGGTATCAGCTTTATCGCATTGGGACTCGGCCCGATAACCTTTATCCGCCTTATTTACGATACCTGATTTTGTCGGTGATCCCTGTGGGTTTTATCGCCAGTGTTCCTGCCACAGTTCTATTAAATGAACCCGACTTCCGGTGGATTGCTGGGGGAATTGCGTTGGGTCTTGTCTTCTTTACTCTTTCGCGCGCATATTGGAATTACGCTCTTAAAAGCTACTCCTCTGCGAGCAGTTAAAGAAAGGTTTTGGCATGTTGTTATTCCAACAGTTATTCGAGCCTGAGTCTTCCACTTACACTTATATTTTGGGTGATTCTGATTCCAAAGAAGCCGTGATTATCGATTCGGTATTAGAAACGGCCGAGAGAGATTGGAAGATCGTAAACGAAATGGGACTCAAGCTAAAATATATTCTTGAAACCCACATTCATGCCGACCACATCACTGGCGCCGATATTTTAAAAACAAGGTCGACCGCGAAGACGGGTGTAAATAAAGCAGCTCAAGTTCAATGTGCCGACATGGAAATTCAGGATGGAGACGTCATTCGTTTTGGTCCTTATCAATTAAGAGCGATTGCGACCCCGGGCCATACAGACGGATGTATGAGCTATTTTGGTGAGGGGCGAGTTTTTACCGGTGATGCTCTTTTGATTCGTGGATGTGGTCGTACGGATTTCCAACAAGGATCGTCGACACGACTTTATCAGAGTGTGACACAGAAGCTATTTGCTCTTCCTGAGGATACGATCGTTTACCCAGCTCACGACTATAAGGGAATTACCTCTTCAATGATTGGAATCGAGAAAAAATTTAATCCTCGTTTGGGCGCTGGAAAAACTGAAACTGAGTTTTCAAAAATTATGGCTGAGCTCGGGCTTGCTGATCCAAAGAAAATTCAAATTGCGGTTCCGGCGAATATGCGTTGCGGGCAAATGGAGAAGTAAGTGAGTTTTTTATTTGGCTTGATATTAGGGGCGATACTTGCAAATGCAGAAACCGTTCTGCCACTGACTCAAGAGGATCAATTCTCGGTTATTGAGTTCAATCTAGCAGGGCAAAAGTTACGAGCGATTTTGGATACTGGATCTAATGTTAACGTGATGGATCCCAAATGGGAATTGCTTCTTCGGGTTTCTGATAAAAAACAGCAAGTGCGAACTTCTGACCAGAGGGTTCAGAAATACAAAAAGGGAACTGCGGCTTTAGAGCTCGAAGGAAAAAAGACCTTGATGGACTTTGTTTTAAGTTCGACTCAGGTTTCTAAAAAGTGTTGTGATGTTATTTTGGGGAAACCATTTTTTGAACAGTTTGCAGTGTTGTTTGATCGCACGAATTCACAAGTTAAAATTGCACCGGATTTAAGATCAAAAAAAACACTCTATGAATTTGCAATTCCTCATGATTCCAAAGAAATTCTAATTGATTGTGCTCTCGAAAAAGAAAAGGTGAAAGCGCGTTTGGACATGGGCTCCCAACAGGCTATCGATATCACGGGGGCTTACGCAGAGAAAATCAGAAATCGCAGTTTTATTGACCTGGTTTACCTAGACACCCTTCTTCAACCGGGATTTTCCCTCGGGAAAATCGATATTCATTGCGGAAAGTGGGCCCTTGGAAAAAAAATTGTCAGCGTTCTTCAGCCACTTTCGCAGTCGGCTTTGGGACAGGGAATAGTTGCTTTTAATATCGGAGCTCCGATCCTCAACACTTTTGATATTTTATTTGATCTGCCAAATGAAAAAATTAAATTTTTAAATCTGAGTTCAGAGCCTTTAATGTTCAACTCGTGGATGGTTTTCGTTACTTCGGATGTCGTAAATCCGAATCGAGTTTTAGTGAAATCGGTTTTGGCCGGTGGTCTCGGAGATAAAATGGGACTCCTGCCAGGGGATCATATTAGGTCTATCAATGAACAAGAGGTTCGAGGCACGGCCGAGACCTATCGTCTGATCGAGGACACACGCGTAAAAAAATACGCAGTCGAGATCGGTAGAAAAGATCAGTCGTTATCTTTAAATGGAACTCGAATTTCATTTTTCCCAGAAAAGGTTTCTTTTCCGCAAACATTTTATGGATCTGGAATCGGAACTTTCGGTAAGAAGGCCAGCTCACAAT
>JBFWYS010000404.1:0-4116 GCA_050186175.1 Pseudobdellovibrionaceae bacterium | reverse complement strand
TTACTCGCAACACTCTAGGATCTGGAGTTGTTCCACAAATTTCTGCAATCATGGGCCCGTGCGCAGGTGGTGCAGTTTACAGTCCGTCAATCACTGACTTTGTGTTCATGGTAAAAGATACGAGTTACATGTTCGTTACGGGTCCCGACGTAATTAAAACTGTGACTCATGAAGATGTTACAAAAGAAGCCCTTGGCGGAGCCATGACCCATAGTCAAAAGTCAGGGGTTGCACATTTTGCAGCCGACAATGACAAACACTGTTTGTTGTTGATTCGCGAATTGATGTCGTTTTTGCCAAGTAATAATCTGGATGATCCACCTACTTTGCCGACTCGAGATCAACCCGACAGGATTGTGGATTCTTTAAATTCAATTATTCCTGACAATCCTAAAAAACCTTACGATATGCTTAAAGTTATCACGGAGGTTGCGGATGAAGGATACTTTTTGGAGGTTCATCAGCAATATGCACAAAATATTATTGTTGGTTTTGCTCGCTTCAATGGAAGATCTGTGGGCATCGTCGCCAATCAACCACAAGTTCTTGCCGGTTGTTTGAACATCGAAGCCAGCAGAAAAGCCGCTCGCTTTATTCGTTTCTGTGATTCATTTAATATTCCAATTGTAAGTTTTGTGGACGTACCAGGATTTCTTCCGGGAACAGGCCAAGAGTGGAATGGAATCATCACTCACGGCGCAAAACTCTTGTACGCTTACGCAGAGGCCACTGTTCCTAAAGTAACAGTAATCACTCGTAAGGCTTACGGTGGCGCTTACATCGTAATGGGTTCAAAACTTTTGCGCTCGGATGTTAACTTTGCTTTTCCGTCAGCCGAAATTGCGGTCATGGGTGCCGATGGAGCCGTAAACATTATTTTCAGAGAGAATATTGCAAGGGCAAAAGATCCTGCAGCCGAAAAAGCCAAACTCACTAAGGATTACGAAGCTAAATTCAACAATCCCTACGTTTCTGCTGAGCTTGGATACACGGACGAGGTCATCGAGCCTGCCTTGACAAGAAAACGAATTATCGATTCTTTAGAAATGCTGAGAAACAAGCGTGATATTGCTCCTCCAAAAAAACACGGAAATATTCCGCTTTAAGATTGGAAAACAAATGTCTAACCTTTTTAAAAAAGTTTTAATTGCCAATCGCGGAGAAATTTCAATTCGTGTGACGAGAGCTTGTCGGGAGCTGGGCATTCGCTCTGTGGCCGTTTATTCAGATGCAGATCGTGACAGTCTCCATGTATTCTTGGCTGATGAGGCTTACAACATTGGACCCGCTCCAAGCCGCGAATCTTATTTGAACGTTCAAAAAATTATCGAAGTCGCAAAACTGTCAGGAGCTGACGCTGTTCATCCCGGTTATGGTTTTCTATCTGAAAATGCAACCTTCGCGAAAGCTCTTCAGGATGCAGGTATTATTTTCATTGGACCTACAGTTGAGAATATTAAAGCTATGGGTGACAAGCTGTCTGCCAAAGCTTTAATGAAAAAAGCTGACGTGCCTACGGTTCCAGGAAGTGACGGAGCTGTCGCTTCTTTGAAAGAAGCTGAAGAGGTCGTAAATCGTATTGGCCTTCCAGTAATTATCAAAGCTTCTGCGGGTGGCGGCGGAAAAGGAATGCGTGTTGTTCACAAAAAAGACGACTTGGAAAGCGCCTTTAGAGCAGCTACAAGCGAAGGTCTAAATTATTTTGCCGATGGCCGTGTTTACATCGAAAAATTTATCAACGATCCAAAGCATATCGAGATTCAGGTTTTCGGTGATACGCACGGAAACGTTGTTCATCTTTTTGAACGGGAGTGCTCTGTCCAAAGACGGCATCAAAAAATTATCGAAGAAGCTCCAAGCCCTTCGGTCCCTCCTGAAGCTAGAAAAAAAATGGGTGATGCGGCAGTTCGCGCTGCGAAGTCAATTAACTATATTGGCGCAGGAACAATAGAATTCATTTTCGACAATAAAACTAAAGATTTTTACTTTATGGAAATGAACACACGTCTACAAGTAGAGCATCCAATCACGGAGCTTACGACGGGTGTGGATTTAGTTCGCGAGCAATTATTTGTCGCCCGCGGCAAACCTTTGAGCTTTAAACAGGAAGATTTAGTTCAAGATGGTCATGCTATCGAAGTGCGAATCTGTGCCGAAGACCCGGTCACATATCAGCCAAATCCGGGAATGATTCGTGCTTGTCGTCATCCGCAGGGACCCTTCGTGCGAGTCGATTCTTATGCTTATCCAGGATACGAAGTTCCCATTTACTATGATCCAATGATCGCTAAGGTTATAACTTGGGGTTCTACGAGAGAAGAAGCTATTCGCCGAATGCAAAGATCTTTGACCGAATTTATATTAACCGGAATTAAGACAAACATCGTTCTTCACAAAACAATTCTCGATCACCCGCAGTTCTTAGATGGTAGCTACACAACTCAGTTTATCGAGAAGAACTTCCAGGTTCAGGAACCTGAACTTTTTAAAGGGGTCGATGACGAAATGTTTTTAATCAGCGCTGCGATCACGGCCTATATGGATCGCAAGTCAAAAGACGTTCGTGATCTGAGTGTTCTGAGCCAGTGGAAGAAAACCGGTCGCAAGATGCAGTTGAGGGTTTAACAATGTATTTCGAAGCAGAACTCAATAACAAAAAATATAAAGTCGATGTGATTGAGACTAGATCCCATTGGAAAATTGCGATTCAAGAAGAAGGCAAAGATTGGCAAAACCATAACATCAGTAAATCCGATTATAAAAAGGCCGAGTCCTACTGGTCTTTTCTTTTTAAAGGCTCCTCTTATCTCGTCGACGTTATCGGCAGCGATACAAACTATTCTGTCTTCACGCGCAGTTCTTATCGTGTGATTAAAATATTTAACGATGAAATGCTCTTACACCAAAGCTTAAAATCCGGCGGCGGCATGGATGCAGATCGTCAGCTAAAATCAGGAATGCCTGGCAAGATCATCGAGATTTTCGTAAAACCAGGTGATGTTGTAAAAGCTAATAAGCCCTTACTCATCATGGAAGCTATGAAAATGGAAAATGAAATGCGCTCTCCTACCGAAGTGAAGATTAAGGAAATCTGCGTAAAACAGGGAGATTCTGTGGAATCTGGGACTGTGTTAATTAAGTTTGATCCCGTTTAGAGTTATACTACAGCAGTTTTCTGGAGCTTCGAAGTGTGGCCGTCCTGAGCAGCTCTTCTGCCTGCCAGGAAGGCCAGGAAGGCAGGCAGACCAAACGTATCCAATATCTGGTGCTGTATCGATCTAAGTTTCCTTAGAAGAAGACGTTTTGCAGAAGATTGTATTTGGCTCTGACGCCCAGGAAGGACGTCAGAAAGGCCGCTCAGGACGGCTACACTTTCAAAGTTCCAGAGAGCTGCTGTTTTGGACTCTTCAAAAGCCCCCCCCTCCAAAAAAAACTGAAAATTTTTCAAAGATCATGATGTTTTTCCAACAAGCCAATTCTCAAAATGCGGCTCCTCGATATTTATTGTATGCCTCACTCATCTAAATCCTCTCGAAAGGCTAATTAATGAAAAACCTATTTTTCACGCTTACACTCGTTCTTCTTCCGTTGTTTTCACAAGCTGCATTGAACGAGCTCTTCAAAGAACGAGATACTGAACTTCAACGAGGCACTCAAAAACGAATCGCCGAATTGATCGAGCAGGGAGTCGATATTTGCGGAGAATATAAGCTTGATTTTTCAGACGAGGCTCGCTCAGAAAGAGACGTAAGATATTTTATGGTTGGATTTTATTTTAACGAGGCACTTCGCCAATTAGACGAAGAAAGAAATTCTTCATTAGCAACGGATGGAACTTTAAAACAACTCGAAGAAGCTTATTTAAGCACTGTTGTTGAGGGACAAATTGCTGCTATTTGTTCTCCCCATCTTGACGATAAATAATTCTTAAATCCGAAAATTGATAAAAATCCTTGTAAGTCCCACAAGGCTTTTTATTGCGCTAAACTCGCGGCCCTCTTCTTTCCGATGATATGAACAGCGATCACGGCGACCTCATAGAGAAACAAAAGAGGCGCCATCATAAAAACCATACTGATAACATCTGGCGGAGTTAGAATTGCCGAGATAAAAGCA
>JBFWYS010000403.1:0-4125 GCA_050186175.1 Pseudobdellovibrionaceae bacterium | reverse complement strand
TCAGTTGGAACGTGGCAAGCCGCACATTTAAGGTCTTTGTGCGCGCCCTCTAAGGAATAATTTGTAGAATCGTGATTGAAGGTCAAACGAGTCTTAAAATTTTCTGTCGTATGGCATTGGGTGCAGTTTTCCGCCTTCATTTTAGCCGAAAACTGGTTCGTGTGAATATTGCTATGGCAATCAATGCAAAATTTCTTGTCCGCAGACTTAAATTTAAAAACTTGTTTGCCTTGCGGACCATGACATTCGGCGCAAGTAACGGATTTATGCGCACCTGTAAGCGGAAATTTAGTTCGGCTATGATCAAAAGATTTACCAGTTTTTGTATCGTACCAGCCTGATGTGACATGACATTCAGAGCACTTCTTTCGTAATAATTCAGCACTGAACTCATTTCTGTGCGGGCTCTGATGGCAGTTTTCGCATGTTTTCGATTCGAGAAGAGGCCACCGGTAGCTGACTTTAAGTACCTTCTTATTTTTGCCCTTAACAAAATGACAATCCATGCAATTGAGTTTTAGGTGCTCTCCAGTAATCGGATATCGAGTGTATTTGTCATGCTCGAATCGCACAATGGTCTTCCAATCACTTTCAACATGACAACTTTGACACTTGTTGGCGACGCCAAAGTGTTTCGTCACCAGTTTACCAAACCGGTGATAATCTTTATGGCAAGTGAGGCAAGTCGTCTGCAGTCCCTTAAATTTAAAATTTTTATGGCTAGTTTGTAACTTCGGGTCACTCTGCTTGTGACACTCAATACATTTAATTTCAGCGTGTTTTCCCTTAAGTGGGTAGTTCGTGAGCCTGTGGTCAAAGCTGGCAATTTTCCAAGCTTCTTGAGTGTGGCAGGTGAGGCATTTGGAACCTCCGCTAAATCGTGGGGAAAAATTCCTTTTGTGCTGATCCTCGTGACAGGTCAAACATTGATTCGATTTTAATTTCGGCCACTTATAAACAGTTGCCTTCTTTTGTTTGCTTGGACCGTGGCAATCTACACACTTCAAGCTACCATGCTTGCCTTCCAAACGATATTTTGCATCGCGAGCGTGGTCAAACTTGAGACCCGCAGTCCATGATTCTGGTGAGTGGCAAGTTGAGCAGTCTTTCTTTGACCAGGGGGGTTTGAAAAAGTGGATATCGTCCTTTTTATGACAGGCAACGCAAGTCGTCTGATTTCCGAAATAGCGAATGTGTCCGGCTTTAACAAATGTTGAGGGAAGTTTTGCAGTATGGCATTCTGAGCACTTGAGGTCTTGGTGTTTTCCGTCAAGCGAATACCCAGTTAGGCCTTTGTGATCAAAGTTGGCTTCGTCGACACCCATCGTAAAATGATCAATGCCCTTATGCTCGGCATGACAGTCTCGGCAAGACTTACTCGTGAGGCCGTGAAATCCCGTCTTTCGATCGACAAAAGGTCGGATCGCCTTATGGCAATCGAGACATTTTGAATCCGGAGTCCCCTGTCCAGTTTCATGACATTTTAGGCAATCTGATTTTCCCAGCTCTTTGTGGCCCTTAACTAAAGGACCTGGAGCTAGTAACTGATTGAGGACTCCTTCCTCAGCAGACGCAGCGAAGGACGCAAGCAGTACCAGTATCAAGACAAAAAGCTGATTGAACTTGAGATACTGTTTCACAGAGGACCTCGAGGAGGAGCGCCGTCTCTAAGGGGAGGAATTTCGCGACTTCCAAAACGGTATCCCACGCGAAAGAAAGCGCCCAAAATGGTTACACGCTCATCCTTGGCATATTGCCCTGCGAGGGTCAAATAGGTGTTTCTGGATACATAATTTGCGAGCGAAGATTCCAAAATTATAGGGCGGGAGGTCGTTCCATTGTCATTTTTCTGGATTTGAGATTGAGCATCTAAACTCCACTCCCATTTTCGACTAAAATAGCCAAGTCCGAATCGGGCTATTTGATCTTCGCTGACAAAGTTTTTTTGAGCACCTAAGGTTCCATAAATATCCCACTGTGGCCCAAAGAGACCGGTTTTTATAAAGCCGATTTCGACCGCAGTCCGTTTTTTTTGGTCCACTTCCCTCTCGCCGCTCTGCGCACGCAGGTGGATTCGGCCTGAGGTTTTTCCAAGATTTAGATTGAACTTGAGAGACCCCTCTCGATAGGGGCTTGCGGGCAGAGCTTCGAGAACGTTTTTTCTGCGATCATACTCAATCGCATCAATGACAAATGCATTGGCTTCTGTTTGAAAATAATCGGACCATCCCTGTTGCCAGATTAAGTTGCCATTTTGAATGAAGGATCGGGTTAGAAAATCATAATAAAGCAGGGTAATAACGCGGCTATTTTGACTCCATTGATAGTTTAAGTTGTTAAAGAAGTAGCGGCGATTCGCCTCGCCGTGAGTCGCTTTTTCCACCAATGCTTGAGTCGAATAAAAATTCTCATTCCAACTTTTTGTCGACCGTTGATAGGTCAAAGTCCCACCACGAATTTCGGCCTCCGAATTATATGCCGTATAACTTTGATCATCTCTTTTTGGATTTAAGCCCGCAAAAAGACTGGATGTCCACTCACGGTTCCAATGATTCTCCACCTGAAGACCATCTGTAAATGCCGCTCCTGCCTCAAGGACTGCAAAACGCCCCAATTGCACTCCCCAAAATCGTTCGGTCTCTGAGTTTTTGACGCTGAGCTGACGAACCTGGAATTCATTTTTTGAGCTTAGCTGCAGCCGTTCAGCATCGAGCTTATCAAAAAAGTCGTGTTTGTCGCGCAAATCGACAGTTGTCTGCCAATCGCTCTTGGAAATTTTCTCCACATTTAGAAAAAAGCGAGCCGAAAGAGTTTGAAAATCATTTTTATCAGAACCTGTTCCCGAGCTGTCTGTAAAACGCTCCGTCGCAGTGTAGCCTCCAAATGTAAATCGACCGTTTACATTTTCGCAATAACCCTTGCTAGATACAAGCTGGCCTATAACAATAAAGATTGAAATAAAATATCTCGGAGTTTTATGCACCAATTTATCATAGATACAGTTGTAGCGTGGAATCAAAACAAATTATTTAGGTTCATGTCTTCGATTCGGATGGCCGTACCCGTGATGCTGTTGTTAATTTTGGCGATTGCGGTTGGAACAGGCCTCGAAAGCGTCTACTCAGCAGAAATTGCGAAACTAGCTGTTTACGATTCGGCCTGGTTCAATGTCCTCTTAGGATTCCTTGGAGTGAATATTTTTACCTCTATGATATCTCGTTATCCGTGGAAAGAGCGACATATCGGATTTGTAATCACTCATATCGGCATTTTGATTTTGCTCGGCGGAAGCTGGGTTACAAAAATATATGGGATCGATGGATCCATGCAAATTCCAGAAGGTCAATCGTCAAGTACGGTGATCATGCCTCAGCTTATGTTAGCCTATCAGTTTGATGGTTCTCCGACTGGGAACCAGGTTCAGTTCAGTAAGCCTCTTTTTGATAAAGAGGGATCTGCTCTCGACGATCTTAATGAAAACTTTGAATCCCTTTTTACCATTGAAAAGCTCTACTCATTTGCTGAGATCAACAAGGGGTATTCGAGCGGCTCTGGGGATGCATCTGGTCCTATCGGAGTTGGGTTTCAGCTCAAAAGTGCTTTTTTTGATGTCAAGGAGTGGCTTCACAGCGAGAATCAACCCATTTTACAGATGGGGCCCGCGACTATAAAGCTAATCATAGACGAGTCGGGTACGGCTACAAAGGGCAAAACAAGAGCCGCCATTGCCGAAAAGAGGCCCTCATCTGCAGTTAAAACGTCCAATCAAATTGTTCTTAAAAACGTTCAGTCCGGCGAAACTGTTCGCTCGTTTTCACTCTCCGAGATGGAAAAAGGCCTTCGTTATAAGAATCTTGAGCTTAAAGTCATCAAAATTTTCAAGCGGGCCATTGTTGCTGATAATAAGATCGCAGAAAATTTAGATCCCACGGGGCCGGCAAACCCTGCAGTGGAACTTTTAGTTAAGCAAGACTCCAAAGAAATACGTGAGATTCTGTATGCGAAATTTCCAAATTTTTCGGTGCATGAGAGTGGTATATTTGGCTTTCGGTTCGAGTTCCAGGCGGGCGAGACTGAAAGTGCGGAGCTTCCGGCGGGGCACCCGCCAGCGGATATGGGTGATTC
>JBFWYS010000402.1:0-4127 GCA_050186175.1 Pseudobdellovibrionaceae bacterium | reverse complement strand
ATTGTTAATCACAAACGACACCTGACTTCCCATCGTGTCCGATGCCCACTGGCTACCTCTGTTTTCTACCTCTGGCGTCACATTCAATGCGATTCCGGCACCTCGCATTTTTTCAGGATCAAAATAGACATCGGATAAAGTAAATCCCGTGTCTGAAAAATCAACTCTCGACATCATATAAGTTCCATTATACGTAGCTTTTTGGGAGTAGTAGAAATCACCGATCTTACAAACTGCAAACGCCATTGTCGGAGCTATGACCGGATTTTTTCCACTCTTCTTATTCAATTTTATCCATTGAGCCTCCGGAATCGCGACTGCATTCTCAGAGATTTGGATGAAATTATCTTCAAACGTGAACACTCCACTCAGAGCCGGATTTGGCGAAGACTGTGAAATGCGGAAAGTTCCTATCATTTGCTGAGGAATTTGAAATTCCTCAAAGGAACAGATTGGATTTCGAAATTCACCTTGGCAACCCGATAAAAGAATTGCCCCAATGATTGTAAGAAAGAAATTTTGAAATTTCATTTTTGTGCCTTTCTAGATCTAAAAAAACTCAATACCGGAAAATTTGAATCAATACGCGTACTATTGCTGTCGACCAGGATATAGTTAACCTGATCAGCTTGTTTTGGAATCTCAAGCTGTGTGGCAAACCCATTCTCGTCATAAAAAATAATTTTCTCTATTAAGTTCCAACCAAGAAAAAGATGTCTCCCCAAGTCCAACTCAACGACACCGTTTTTTATTTGGTCTTTGAAAATTCGAACTCGACTATCATTTGGCATATACAGAAGCCCCCCCTGAATCCCGACTTCATCAGAAATTTTTATATAAAGTTTGGAGCCATCTACTTTTCTCACCTCATGAATGACAGGTCCCATTCTATCGACCCGCGAATTTTCAACTCTAGGATTGAGAGTGCTAGCGATTTTCTTGCATGCTTTATCCTCCTCATCTCCTTCAGGCCGTTTACCATCTTCAAACCAAGTACAAGAAATCACTTGCCCTCGATCATTGCCAATACTAAGGGCACTAAGCATAAGATCTTTCTCTCTAAATGCCATCGTTACCTGGAGGCAAACTTCATAGCGTGCTTCATCTTTGTTCCATTTAATATTTTTAAAAGACCACCAAGGATTCAGGCCAAAGGTTTCGAATGTCACAAGGCCCTCAAGTTTGAAACTGTTCTGTAAATCATTCATCTTGATAAAATAGCAGGCTTGCTCACCGACTTTGTAAATTTCGCCTGTGGGTTTATTCATTGTGATTTGTGAAATCTCCGGAGGTTTACTAGCACGACTGATAGTTCTTAGAATCATCTCTACAAGCGAAGCCCCTTCTTTATATCCATGCTTTCGATATTGAATGCCGACTATCTGATACCGAGCTGTGAGAAAATATTCATAAGCACGAATAGCACTATCAGGTTCGTTATGCGCTTCACTTTTAAAACCAACGAAGTCTGTATTTGAATGAGATGACCATTTTTCAGTTGGAAATTTGTTGCGAAGCCACTTTTCAAGATCCTCTGCCCCTGCCACTGTCTCTTCAATTTCAAAGTTTGTTTTTACGAATGAAATCTGCGACTGATTTTGTACCTGTGGACTATTGGAAACCTCCCAACCGATCACACTACCTTCCACATCCTCAATTTCCTTAAATAACCAATCGGCAGGATGTGCCAAATGGAAGTCATATTCTTTTTGAAATCGATGAGAAAAATTGCCGACCGATGTGCCAGCCCCGGCGCATACCGCAATAAAAATGAAAATTAGAAGAATCACTTCTTTAACAAAACGACCGAAAACCACCTAAGACCCCTTTTCTGTATCCAACGAAGGACTCACTGAAAAAAATTGAATGTTCAACATACAAATGTCATTTCTATTTCTACTTTCCTCAGCAAGCATGTCGATTTCGCGAGTGAGTTTACGAATTTTTTCACGAATTTCCGGTTCGAGAGACTGCGGGATCGCAATAGTTAAACTTTCGAACTGACGTTTTTCTCTAGGCATGCTCATAGAATTAAAAGCTTTTTGCAAAACTTGAAGATGATATTGCGCCATAAGGATCGGCTCAACGTAGTCTCCTGCCCGAATACTTGGTTCTGAACGAACTAACTTTCCATTTTCATTTTTCAAAAAGCCCTTTTCTTGAAGAAGAATAAGTCCCATTTGGGCTTCTTCCTGAGAAATACCCAGTGCTCTAGCAATCCATGCTGGATCATTTTGGAAGTTTTTGAGCATGACGCTCTCTCGAAGTGCAGGCAAATACCAATTCCTTAGAATTTCTAAACCCTGATCCTGAATATGAGAAAAAATTCCCTCGCGAAACTCAGCCTTGATTCTGTTTAAGAGCTCAAACTGACGTTCGGCGTTTTCAGTGTGAGCAAGGTCGACAATAATTAAAAGATATTCTTCTTCTCGTTCGCTTAACCCAAACGCAAAACTCAGAAGGCGGGCTTTATCTTCGGTCAGCTTTCTTTGTCCTGAGATGATCATCGACAACAAAGCTTTTGATTTGAATCCTGCTTTATTGGCAATCCAAGAAAGGCTGTACTTAGAGTTTTTTTGCTGAAGATGTAGGATGTGATCTTTTAAAAAGGATCTGTAATCCAAGTAAGAAAAAATCGAGGGCGCCGGATTTGATTTGTCGGTTTCTAAGCTCATGTTTTTTCCAGGTTTTAAATTATTGTGATGGGGATCAGGCCTTTAAGCAAATTCTTAAAGGCCTTGTTTGAGGGCGATTACCGGAACATGAAACCAAGTGATAAAGCAGAGCTATGTTTGGTAAACGCCGCTTGACTCTCGTCCGTTGTATTTCCAATAACAAGGACGTCATAAGTGTCATCTTCGCGAAGTGACCCAAATTTTTTGCCTACGCTTCGGATCATGCGATTTCGAAGACTTCCATCATCTTCATATTTTCTTTTTTCAATTGTATAAGGGATATTCAGTTCTTCCAATGTAGATTTTCCGACAACTAAATCAGAAACCGAAAATCCACCCTCATCGAAAGGACTTATAACACTCGCTTTAAAAGTGTTATTCGGCGTTTGCGATTCAATTACGTATTTGCCTCCGACCTTGCAAATTTCTACGGGTTGTCCTTCAAAACTATATTTTCCTTGAGCTAGACGCTCGACCTTCATGACCAATGTCTGGGTGTCCATTGAGGCCATATCAAATAGAGTAAGCTTTCTGTCTCCTTCAATTTTGGCTACATCCGACAAATTCTCTGCATTGCATAGACTATTTGTATACTCGATACATCCTGTCATTGATGCTGCTGTTAAAACTAGACCTATCAATACTGCTGCTGTTCTTACTGATTTCATGTTGTCCTCCTAGACAAAGTTGTTTGTTGCCACCAGTGAAATCAGTTTCGTTCGCATTAGTTGTTTTGAAAAGAGGGGCCAGCTACCTTAACGTTCACACGCCGTGAACGAGGTCGCGAAGAAGAGACCTATTATAGGATAATTCTTAAAGTTTTATACTAATTTGCAAATCCCCAGATGTTGAGATGGTCATTTTTTTTTGAAGATCGCGAAATTGGAAGGCTTTCTCTCGGGTAACAGTTTCCTTTCTGTACAGCATCAGTTGGGAGCTGTGCAGAAAGGAAACTGTTACCCGTTATTGGTTATTTCTGGTGAAATCAATAGCTAGGAGGAACTGTGAAACACACTATTTTAATGTTTGCGATCGCGACTGCATCTATCTTGGCGCAAGCGGATTCTGACTTCGACGCCAAAAAAACAAACATGACTTCAAATATCGATAAGAGAATTGAAAGCCTTAATAAACTGAAGTCTTGCATTCAAGGTGCAACCAGCGAAGATTCCGTCAAACCTTGTCGCAACACTCACCGTATGGAGATGGATGCGATCCATGATGGAAACATAGACACAAGAATTCAGAAACTCCAAGAGAGAAAAGATAAAAAGAAAAATCACTAATCACATTGAAAAAAGGCTAAGAAATAAAAATGATGTTTTAAGAAAGCTTCGCTTCGACTAAGAGCTTCAAGCTAATTTGCAGACCCTCAGATGTGGTGATCGAGATTTCACGCCATTATATTTGCTGAAGATCTCGCGCTTGAAAGGCTTACAACGCATCCGTTTG
>JBFWYS010000401.1:0-4155 GCA_050186175.1 Pseudobdellovibrionaceae bacterium | reverse complement strand
CTTTATAAATCCAAAGGTTATCTTCTTTATCAAAGCGAGAGCTTGAGAGATTACGCTCTCTACGTGTGGGAACTCCCAGAAAACACCGCTAAGGACATGGTGACTGTTGCGATCAAAGCCAGTGAAGTTCCGCAAATTCTCGAAGCTCTGAGTGCGGGCCGCGGAACGGTCTCAAAGATTCGTAAGGTGTGCTCCGTGATCACCTCTGAAAATGCGGCTGAATGGCTGGATCTTGTTAAGGAATGCTCAAGCCGAATTGTTGAGAGAGCCGTTGCCATGAATCGCACCGGAGAAGAGCTCCCCCAGGCACAACTTCGTTATAATTCTTCAGGTCGCTTGGATTTAATCAATGGAATTTCAGAAAAGCTACTCGAGAAGCTCGAGTATATCCAAGATCTTCTCTCGCAGGAGACAAAGAAGCCGGCTTCGCTTGAAGACGCTCTTGATGAGATGGCGAATCTGTATTTGGAAAGAAAAGATCCGGTCCGAAAAGCCGAGAGAGCGCAGACAAGAAAATCTGCAGGGCGACAAAAAGTCGTCACGGGACGCTCGCACTCTAAATCTCCACAGAGAAAGAAACTCAGTGCTGAAACCAAGCATGCATTGAATTTACGTGATGGTCGTCAATGCACTGAGATTGGGCCAAGTGGTCAGCGATGCGAGAACAGACGATGGCTGGATTATCATCACATCATCCCTATTTCTGCAGGAGGGGCTGATGAACTCGAGAATCTGGTAACTCTTTGTCACGGGCATCATAAAGCTCAGCATCTGCAGTGAGAGGCAGCGAAAGGCAAGCTTAGTGCCAACGCCTCCACCTTGTGGAAATTGCAAAGCCCAGTGGCGTCCTTTGCATTGGCTAGAACTGGGGAGTTCAGATAAATTGTATTTTACGCAAGCGGGTAGCCAATGCGTTATTCATATTCATAAGCACAGGAGAAAAAATGAAAAATCTAATTGTAGTTTTGGTTATGGCTTTTAGCTTCTCAGCGCAAGCCGGAGGAATGATAAAAATTCCTGTTCAGTTGATGGAAATGGACAATTTGGGTCGTGTGGAATTCATCAAGAACGCAACTGCAGCTTTAGGTTTGACCAACGAAAAAATAGAGTACGCAAAATTGAACACGATCGTTGTGGGAGGCGATGAAGAAGGCCGAGACTACAAAGGTGGATATTTTATTTTTGAGGCGGAACTAAGCTTTGAAAACAGCGCAGGCACGTTCCAGATTTTTAAGTGTCACCAGTTTCTGACAGTCGGGAATTTCAAAACACTCTATCCGCGTTTAGGTGGTCCCGTTGAGTGCAAGAGCCTTTAATTTGAAAAGTAAATGGCCATTTTTTCATACGCGGAGTCTCTTTATTGGTGATTACACAGGGGTCATCGAACTAGGTTACCGACTGGGGAAAATCTTTCTAGTTCTGTTTCTTGAGATTAAAAAAATCAATAGTGAATGAGTAGAGCTCTTCTTCCTTTGAACTTTGAATAATTTGGAGATTATTTTTAATCGCTTCAAGCAGGAGGTCCTTAATTTTTAAAACATCTTCTTTGGAAAGAGTAAATACGGATGAGTAATGTAGATCCCTCTCTGTTTCACGATCTAAGGATTCGATACTTTGGTTGCGCCAATTGGCGTGATGTTTAACAATATTTGGTGAATCTTTTCCAAGGAATACTCTAGCCGGTCCAAATTTATATTTTCCATTCTCATGCAGAACGAGACCTCGCTGAAGTAAAAATTCAAAAATTTCATTCGTACGCCGGATCGGCACTTGCAAAAACTGCGATATTTTTTCTTTGGAATCGAGTTCGGGAATCGTGATAGAAAGGTGAATTGCAGCGTAAAGCCAACTGCTATAGTAGACCGCTTGGTCTTCCGCACTTAAAGTGGTGGTTGTGTTAAGGCGTTTTGCAACCAGAAGTCTTCTTGAGACGATCTCTTGCATCTGTCTTGAAAATAATTTTCTCAGTGATTGAGTGCCTGCGCGTTCTTTTTGAACCATGAGTAAAAAGAAATGCATTTCCTCATCACTATGATTGAGCAGGGGACTTAAGGCCTCCGCTTGCTCCAGACTCAGATGGGCGTTGGCATTTAGGACTTGCGAAACATAGGTTGATTGACAGTGCATCGCCTTTGCCATCGCGGATTTAAAACCCCTTCTCTGAATTCCCGTTTTAGCGAGATGCCGGAGGTAGATTTTATAGTCTTTATACTCAAAAATAGATGGAGTCATCGATGAACCATTATAAAAATTTCTCCTTAAAATTCAAAGTCTTATCGTCAGAAAGGCAGTAAAACTTAATTATTATAGGCATAATTAATTATCTTCATCTATAAATGATGGGCGCGGCGCATTAAAGTGTTTTCATGACAAGCTTTGGAATATCCAAAGAGAAAAGGACAATATGAAAAACGCTCTCTTGATTTTAAGTTTAATAGCGCTCGTTGCCTGTGGTGAAAAAAAAGAAAAGAAGGCTCAGAAAGAACCAGAGAAGGTTTATTCGGCATCAATCTCCAAAGAAGGAGCTTCTTATCGATTTAAAGGTTTGGATGGTGACGGAAAGAAATGCGATACGGGACCAAGGAGCTTTCGTGATGAGAGAGCATTTTGTGCCCAACTCCTCCTCGAGAAAGAAAATGGAAGTTGTGAGCTGATTGAGCGAATCAAGACCTTCACGAATCTTTGTGAGCCCCTCGGATTCCATGCATACGGTTCAGTTTCATGCGATGTCATGCTTCTGAAAGAAGGGGCATCATCAAATGGATCTCTTTATGAACTTCCACCCCAAGATGATTCTGTCATTTTTAGTGCGAACTACTGTGCGGGAATTGACGATAATGGGGCTCGACTTAGTCTTAACACCGGTGGTCCTATCGGAAACGTAGGAATTTCCCTCGCGGTCCATGGAGGGTCGAATGTAACCTGGACGCCCGAGAACCTCGATGCGCCAACGTCATTTATTATTGAATTTTTGTATGCTCATCAGCTTCCACCGGATGATCATCGACTCGACTTCTTAAAGTTTGAATTCAAGCGCCCATGGATTGCGGTGTCCTCAGGGACCTTGCCGAATACCAAGTACGATAAATACGTTCGATGTCGAACCGTTCATGCGTGCAATTCGCGTGCACAATGATCACTGAAAGTGACGAATAAAGGCGAACGACTAAAAGTTGGTCGCCCTTCCGGCCCCCTCTCGAAATTTAATTTCCCTGCGGAGTCCGAATTTTGCAAAGAAAGAGAGTTAATGTTTATGAATAAGTCCGTCAGTCAGTTCATTTTGCACAACACTCTCGTTGGGGCCACCCTGGCCCAGGTCGCGTGCTTTCAAGGAAAAGATGGCAAGACTCCGAATCCAAATCCTGCCAAAGCTCCAGTGACATCGCCTGCCCAAACGGGCGGCGGCGCACCGTCAGGTGGGATCGCTGCTCCTGGCGAAGGCCCCGTGGTTGACGGAGGAGGCAATGTCACTGAAGATGGAATTCTATTAGATATTGCTGAAGACCAGAATTTAACCGAGTTCGATCCTATTCAGACATCCGCATTCAAAGAAGTCTTGAGTGTCATTTTAGATGATGTGAGTGAAAATATTTTTTATACGCGTATTTATCCCATTGAGGGCCATACATTTTTTTATCCCGCTTCCATTCTGAACGATCCCAATAAGTGCCCGTTCAATGACCTTAAAGGAAACCCCGAGTTGCAACCTCTCTTTTGCGCTTCACCGACGATAGACAACTTCGTTTATTTTAGTAGTTATCCAAAGGAAAGAATCCAGATTCACTGCAAAGATGATCTCGGTTACACTGAGGAAGCGGGCTTAAAAAAATGTCTCCAACGAAGTCTCTTCGGCATCGGCGCCGGTGATGAACTTCGACAGTTTTTTCGGAAAAAACAGTGGTATTTTTCAAAAGTCGAAATTGACTCTGCTTACTGTAAGAATAATACGATGTTGAAAATAAAGACAAAGATCGCTGCCTGTCAGGATGAAAACGAAGTTAAAATTGACCTCGCTGTGTGGAAATCTCTGGACAAAAAGAATCAGGCTGCCCTTCTCAGTCATGAGCTCTTGCTCGCGCAAATCCAAATTTTGGGTCGTGAGTCCTATCCAAAAAAGAAAGTGCAATTTGAGAGACTGCTCAGAAAACTGAATGC
>JBFWYS010000400.1:0-4180 GCA_050186175.1 Pseudobdellovibrionaceae bacterium | reverse complement strand
TTATAATGGCAGCGGCGATTGCAGTTGTTGCTTGGGTGGTCGATAAATATCAAAAAGAAGAAGTCGCAGAGAAAAAGAGAAAAGAAGAAGAAATCAGCATGGGACCGAAAAAGGAGAACATCGAGTCTCTTTTGCCTCTCGATGTTGTCGAGCTTGAAATCGGATATGGTCTGATCAGTGTTGTTGAATCGGAGCAAAGTGGAGACTTATTAGAAAGAATCGCAAGTATACGAAAACAATTTGCACTTGATCTTGGAATTGTCGTTCCAAGTGTGCACATTCGTGACAACTTGCAATTAGATCCGGGCGAATACCGAGTTCTTATCAAAGGAAATAAAGTCGGTGGCGGCTCAATGCGAACGGATCACTTTCTGGCGATGGATCCAGGAAATGTTTCGAATCCTGTTGATGGAATTCCAACTCGTGAACCGGCGTTCGGACTGGATGCGTTGTGGGTGAGTGTTGCACTTCGTGAAGAAGCTGAAAACGCTGGATACACAGTCGTCGATTTGCCAACTGTTATGGCAACTCACTTAACAGAGATCATACGTTCGCACGCTCATGAATTACTTGGAAGACAAGAGGCTTCTAACCTGATCGAAAACTTCAAGAAAACTTATCCGAAAGTTGTTGAAGAATTAATTCCAGATCTATTGCCGTTGGGAAGCGTTGTTCGTGTTCTTCAAGGCTTATTGAAAGAAGCGGTTTCGATTCGTGATCTCCTTACCATCTTTGAAACATTGGCCGATGAATCTACGCGCACAAAGGATATTGAAGTTCTCACGGAATCTATACGCAAGAGCTTGGCCCGAGCGATTTCGGCAAAATATGTGAATGAACGCGGTCAGGTGCAAGTGATGACATTGCACCCAGTGATCGAAGAGCTGGTCGCAAATTCACTTTTACAAACAGAACAGGGAGTTCAACTTGTGATGGATCCTCAAACTGCAAGTCGTATGATTTCGCAAATTGCGAAAACTGTAGAGGCTCATCCGGAGATAGCCAGCCAGCCGGTTTTACTCACGAGTCCAACAGCAAGACGCCATTTATACAAGTTGATTTCTCGTTTTATTCCGCAATTAATTGTGCTGTCACATAACGAACTGACTTCTGAAGTAAGTGTAAAATCCGTTGCATTAGTGGAGATGAGCCATGCAGGTTAAGAAATTCGAAGCTAGAACTGTGAGAGATGCTTTTGAAATGGTCAAAAAAGAACTTGGCCCTGAAGCAATTATTCTTTCAGTCAAAGACAATAGCCGCGGTTTTGGACTTGTGGGCGAAGGAAGTGTAGAAATCACTGCAGCGATTCCTGAGTCGGCTTTGCGAAAAAAACAATTCGTAGAATCAAAGTTGCCTCAACTGCACAAGGAGAAGTTTCAATCATCTCCAGCGCGTTCTCAAAAAGCCATGATCGAAAAAGTGGTCGGAAATTATTTAAAAGAGAATGAACCGCGGAAACCAATCACGGGTCAAAGATATATTGATATCGATAATGACGGAATCGATTTTCCGCAAAAACAAACAGGAATGAATGCTGTGTATGCACGTCGGGCTTCGGCAGCTCAACAGGCGGTTGTACGCAAAGAGGATGACCGCATAGAAAGGCAAAGAGCTGAGATCCTGCGAGCTGAGGCCGTAAGATCGAACCAGGCTCGGGCCGAGAGTTCTTTAGCGCAAACTCGAATTAAGTCAGCCGCCCAAAGAGCTTGGGCCGAGATGAAAAACGATGCTTTTGCGTCTCAAGTAAAAATGATGTCATCGCGAGAGGAACAAAAAACGCCTGCGGCGCCGGCTCCAAGCACCAATAACCGAGAGCTGATGCATTTGCGGCAAGAGATTTCTCAATTAAAAGAAGTGATACAACAGTTCAATAAAGTGCCTCAAACATTTGTGAACAGTCATCCTGGGAGCGACTTTGGACTTCCATTTGACTTGAGCGCAACCTATCAACGTCTTTTGGCCTCAGGAATTGATTCTGAAACAGCAGCAGAAATTATGTTGGCGGCTCAAAAGGAAATTCCGCAATTGAGCTGGAAGAAAAAGGCTCTCGTCGACTCATGGGTTGCGAAATTTATACTTCAAACAACTCAGGTAGTTGATGAGAAAGCTAACAGTTCGAAAATTCATTTATTTATGGGCCCCTCAGGACACGGAAAAACTTCAGTTCTTATCAAGATGGCTTCCCATATGGTTATTCGCGAAGGAAAGAAGGTCGCAATTCTTACCACTGACACGGAAAAGGTGGGTGCCATTGAGCAGATGAAAATTTATTCGCAGATTTTAAATATCCCTTTTGCTGTGATTCGATCACAAGCAGATTGGGTTAAACTAGCTCCGTACGCTCAAAGATTAGATGCTGTTCTCGTTGACTTTCCAGGATTGAGTTTGAAAAACTCTCATGAGATAGATCGTCTTCGTGAGCTCTTGCCGCCGTCGCAACTTGATTGCAGAAAACATTTGGTGCTGTCAGCAGCAAGCAAAGAAATTGATGCTTTAGAAATTGGCCGCAGATACAAACTCTCACAATTTTCGGACGTGATTTTCTCAAGATTAGATGAGTCTCTGGCTCACGGATTGATTTATAGCTTTCAGAGAAAGTTGGGAATCAGTCTTCATTCTTTCGGAATTGGCCCGCGCGTTCCAGAGGATTTCGAAAAAGCAACTCGTGAACGAGTTTTAGATTTGATTTTCAAAATTACACAACTCAAGCAAACCAATAAAGAGGCAGAGCATGCGCAATAGTTTTTACAATGCAAATTACCGCACTCGCACCATCAGCATCACATCGGGTAAAGGTGGAGTCGGAAAAACAACAGTCGTCGCCAATTTGGCCTATTCCTTGGGGGCGCGGGGAAAAAGTGTTCTTATTTTTGACGGCGATTTAGGCATGGCAAATGTCGACATCATGTTCGGCATTCGCGCGCAAAAAAGTTTGCAGAATGTTTTAAACAGAGAATGTGATTTAAAAGATATCCTGGTCGAAGTCGCTCCAAAAGTTTGGTTGATTCCGGGCGGAAGTGGCGTGCGGGATTTTCAAAACATGTCTTCGTTTGAAAGAAGGGCTCTTCTCGATGCGGTCGCGACACTCAATACAACTTTCGATTACATGCTAATTGATACTGCACCAGGAATTACGGATAATGTTTTGTATTTGAACTCGGCGGCGCAAACGACTTGTGTGGTGATCACTCCAGATCCTGCGAGCTTCGCAGATTCTTATGCCTTGATCAAAGTGCTCAATCAGGAGTATCAGGAAACTCGGTTTTCTATTCTGAGCAATCAGGTGAAAGATGAAACTGAGGGTTTGAGTCTTTTTAAAAAATTTAACGAAATCGCCGGCAAATTCCTCTACATTGGTCTTGATTACGCAGGCTCGATTCCGAATGATCCCAATTTGAGAAAGGCCGTTCAAGGCCAACGTCTCATTGTAAAACAGGAACCAAATTCCATTTCCAGTCTTGCACTTCAGTCTATCTCTTCGAATTTAGAAGGAAGTTCAAAAACTGGCGAAGTTAAAGGCGGTCTTCAGTTCTTCTGGGAGCAGCTCGTAGGTGTGGCATAGAAGGATTTGGACTAGGAGCAGCTCTCACGCTTTGTTAAACTTTAGATACCGGGTTGGGGAATAAAATTATGTCAAAAAGCTCTGCTTTATTGAAGAAATACAAGGAAGAACCGTCGAAGCTGACGCCGCAGCAAAAGGACAGATTGATCATGGAGTATACCCCCCTGATTCGTTTTGTCGCACAGAAAATTGCGGTTCGCCTTCCATCGAATATTGAATTAGACGATTTAATTTCTGCAGGTGTCATTGGGTTGATGGATGCCATCGAAAAATACGATCCCTCTCGTGACAATAAATTTAAAACTTATGCTGAATTTCGCATCCGTGGTGCGATCCTAGACGAATTGCGTTCTCAAGATTGGGTGCCACGTTCAGTTCGTGATAAATCAAAACTCCTGGATCGAACGACGATCCAGCTTGAACAATCGTTGGGCCGTTTGCCTGGGGAAGAAGAAGTGGCGAAAGCCCTTAACGTTTCGATGGAAGAGTATCACGATCTCGTGAATCAAGTTCGTCCAGTGAGTATGCTTTCAATCGATGAGCAGCAGACCTTTAGTAACGTCGATAAGAAATCGATTTTGAATGTTTTAGAAGGTTGCAAGCTTTCAAATCCTTACA
>JBFWYS010000399.1:0-4197 GCA_050186175.1 Pseudobdellovibrionaceae bacterium | reverse complement strand
CCTACATGGACGTATACCTATCCGATTTCATCACAAGGGGTTGGGAGCGTGTCACGACCTGCCGCAAACCGATCATCGCGGCGGTGGCCGGCTATGCGCTTTGTTATTGTTGAGGGGCCAGCAAGTTATGTGGATTATGGCACCTTAAAAAGAAACCGGCGAGATTTCGACCTTTATGTTGGCAGCCTTGAAACAGTAACCGGCAGCGAATTTTCAGGTCTTTCTGAACAAGAAAGGTTGGCCTTTTTAATTAATGCCTATAACGCGATCACGATAAAGCTTATTCTTGATAACTATCCAGTTGCTTCGATCAAAGATATCAAAGTCCCATTTAATTTGAAAAACCCAACTCGCAGCCCCTGGAAATACGAATTTTTTAGGCTCTTTATGGAGGATCGCACCTTAGATGACATTGAACATGGAATTGTTCGAAAGAAGTTTAATGAACCACGAATTCACTTTGCGCTTGTCTGTGCCTCCAAGGGTTGTCCAGCCTTAAAAAACGAGGCCTTTGTAGCGGACAGACTCAATGAGCAATTAGAAGATGCAGCACGGACCTTTTTGAAAGATAAAACCAGAAATCGTTTTGAGCCGACTGAGAAGACTTTGTATTTGTCATCAATCTTCAAATGGTACGGATCAGATTTTGAGAAAAATGGTGGCTCTATTAAAGGTTTTGTTTCATCCCGAATGGCCGCGACACCGGAAGAGGCAAAGGCGATAAGAGATCCAAGTGTAAAGATCAAATTTCTCGACTATGATTGGTCACTTAACGACAAAAAACCAGTTGAAGGAACAAAATGAGAGTTTCAGCGAAATCAATAAGCGAATACCCTTTCATAGCGAGGCTGATTTTCTGGGCTCAAAAGAGAAAATATGGTGAAACGCTTGCACCAAGTAAACTATGGGCGTTATCGCCAAAAATTCTATACGGTCTGCAGGTGCTCTATCGAGCAATTGACCGAAAGGCTTCACCCGTCGAACCTCAATTAAGATCCCTTATCGGTGTGCGAATCTCTCAAATCAATCATTGTGAGTTTTGCACAGACATTGGGTCATCACTACTTCAGAAGCGAAACGTCTCGATGGAGAAGATTAAAAGTCTTGCTCAATATGCCGAGTCCTCATTATTTACCGACAAAGAAAAGGCGGCATTAACTTACGCGGAAGCCATGACTTATTCTGATAGGGGTGTGACAGATGAGATTTTTGATCGCCTCAGAAAATTCTTTGATGACAAAGAGATCGTGGAGCTTACAGCCCTAATCGCCTATCAAAATCTTTCAAGCAAGTTTAATGCGGCCTTAAGAGTTCCTCCCCAGGGGTTTTGCTTTGTACCAACAAAAGGCAAAGGGGAGTCCAGCCTCAATGTTTGAGCTGATGAACCAATTTCAACAGTCAATTGCTACTCTTCATCCCGCATGGCAGTGGTGGATTAAGATTTTGGGCGTCATGAATCTAGTTTTTCCAATTTTCTTTATAAAAAGAAAGGAGGCACGAATTGCAATCGGGACAATCCTTATTCAAGGAACCTTCATGCTGCTCTTGTTTAAACTTCAGGGATTTACCCGTCTTTTAGGATTGGCGCACTTTGGTTGGTTTGGATTGATCTTTTATTTTTGCAAGCGAGTAAAGGAATATCCGAATCGAACTCCCTTCGGGTTTTGGATAAGAGCCGTAATTGCTGTCGATGCCACTTCACTGTTTATCGATGCAACTGATGTGGCTCGATACGTTTTGGGCATTTAGGGCTTTCGGCAGTCTTTGTCTGCGAAACCACCAGATGTAAATTGAAAAAAAAGCGATATATTCACCAAACCGAAAAAATGGCGCGAGCTCTTTTGAAAAGAACCATGAATAACTCATCACCACAAGATAACTAAAAGCCAGCCACGGGATATCCATCAATAGACAGGCAAATGGTAGAATCCATAAAATGTACCACGCATCGACAACTGGAGAGAGAAGGAGCATCAATCCGAGGAGCCACATGCAAAATTTTGGTAAGTCTTCTGATCTTTTGAGATTCATAAAAAACCATCTCAACCCACATAAAAACACTAATCCCAAGAGTACCTTTGCTGGGTAATCGTTTTTCAACGCTTCCCGAAGAAGTTGAGACTGCGAAAATAAATCAATTTGTTTCAAAAGAAAATTAAGACCCGTGGTTGTGACCTGAAAAATTCCAGCATTGAAGATCCAGTATTTCGCGTAAGCCTGAGTTCCTCCGAAAAGATTTAACCCCGCGCTTAAGAACGGGGCGTACATCAAGGCAAGACAGGCAAAGTAGATACTAAGATGTCTTCGCCATTTAGGATCAAGTTTAATAAAAAAAGGCAAAAGACAAAGCGGATAAAGTTTTGTGGCAGTTGCGATGGATAAAACGATCCATCCCAAAAGCGGTTTTCGTCTTTGGGAAAACAGGTAAACTGCCGCAAATGTGAAAAAGACAACAATGGAATCCAGATGCGCTGAATTGGCAATTTCCTTTAAGACGAGGGGGTTAAGAAAATACAGGATGCTCCATCTCGGATCTTGATTTTTCTCTTTTAACCATTGGAGTAGAAGAAATCCGGTCAAAAGGTCAAAGATCAGGAGCATTATTTTTAAGCCAATGAGAGAGTCAGCCGCAATCAAGTGGGTGGCCGCAAAAAAGACCTGCGCCATGGGTGGATAAATTGTTCTGAACTGATTCCAGCCGATTTTGTATCTGTAATCAGCGCTGATGTCGTCGAGTGCTGGATCAAGAGGGGCAAACTGATAGGGATTTATTCCATGAGCCAATACGCGGCCATCCCACAAATATCTCCAGTGATCATTTTCTAAAATGGGATCCGAAAATAGGAGAATAACTCGAACGACGATTGCGGTAAAAAGAAACAGGGAAAGTGGTGTATTGGGATTCTTCTTAATCCCCCTGGCCAAAAACCAATAAGCTGCGAACTGCAAGGTATAGGTGCCAAAAAGACCCCAAAAGATATGCTCCGATTGCGAAGCGTAGAAGTATCCGACAGTGCTGACAGCAAGCAGCGCCAAAAGAAAAGGTGCATTCAAAAATAATTTCTCGATCTTTGTAATAAACGATCCCGCCGCTTCACTCATAGCCGTCATAAAATATGGAGGTAAGTGCCATGAACCTAACAAAATCTTACACTTTGACGGTGGGATTACTGATTTTTTCTTTCTTTACCCTAACAGCAGTCGGTCCTTGCCAACAAGATCAGGGCACCCGTTATTCGTATGAAGGTGTATCTGCAAATGCCTTCGATGCTGCGAAAGAGATAGAGTATGACTCGTTGCTCCAGAAATATGTCGATAATGACAATCTCATCAAATATGAAAAATGGACTGAAAACACCGCTGACCTCCAGGGTCTAAAAAATGTGATCACAGCGATGGGAAATGCGGAAGACTCATCTATGAGCCCGGATGCAAAAAAATCGTTTTATATTAATGCTTACAACGCCCTTACGATTGATCTGATTCTTAGCCATTACAACGAAACTATGGGCGGAGGTGGAAGCCCATATCCAGGAGTTCGAAGCATTCGAAACATTTCCAATCTCGATTCTAAAGTTTGGGACCATTTCAAATGGAGAGTAGCCGGAAAACAACGAAGCCTTAATGATATTGAACATCGAATTCTTCGCCCCATGGGAGAAGCGCGAATCCACTTTGCAATCGTCTGCGCCTCGATGGGGTGCCCGCCTATCTATAAGCGCGCATTCTCAGAAAACACGCTCAATCAAGTCTTAGATGAACTTGCGAATTCCTTCGTCAACTCAGGAAGAAGCACGATCTTTGATAAGGCAAATCGAATTATTTCCACCTCTCATATTCTAAATTGGTTTGGACAGGATTTCGTCACAAGCTTTGGTTCATTGAAATCATTTTTCGCAAGATATGTCACAGTCATCCCTTCCCAGGAAGTAGAATCCTACAGCATAAAATTTCATGACTATGACTGGTCACTGAATGAGTCTCCGCCAACAGGTTCTGGAACGGAAAATGACGTTCCCTCTCCTTCGCCCAGCCCGACTCCGGGCTCTGGGACTGAGCGCGAGATCGGAAACTGATTTATGAAAATAAACGGGTGTGCGATCATTTTCTCACTTCTTTTGGCGTCTCTGGTCCAAGCAAACGAGGCAGTGATCACGACCTCACAATTAAAGGTAGACACCGAACAACACAAGGAGT
>JBFWYS010000398.1:0-4211 GCA_050186175.1 Pseudobdellovibrionaceae bacterium | reverse complement strand
CACAGCATTCACGATTGCGTAAGCGAGTCTCGGCTCGGGTCCCCAGATTCCCCACGCAATTGCCGAGAGGATTGCGATCAAAACGACAGCCGGGACGAAGTAACCCGAAACTTGATCGGCCAACTTCTGAATGGGTGCGCGTGATCTCTGAGCATCAGCAACCATCTGAATAATTTGGGAAAGCAAAGTATCTTTTCCGACTTTTTCAGCTCGGATGATGAGGGCTCCCGTGCCATTGATAGTCGCTGCAACTACTTTTGATTCTGGCAACTTTTCCGAAGGAATAGATTCTCCAGTCACCATTGATTCATCAACTGCGCTGGTTCCTGAAATGACAGCGCCATCAACAGGAATTTTTTCTCCGGGTCGAACACGAAGTGTGTCACCAATAGAAATTGCATCAATTTCTATTTCTTCATCCGAGCCATCAGTCTTGATTCGACGGGCGGTCTTCGGAGCGAGACCCAAAAGCGCCTTGATCGCAGCTCCAGTTTGGCTTCGAGCCTTAAGCTCTAAAACTTGTCCTAGAAGTACAAGAGTCACAATTACTGCCGCAGGTTCAAAGTAAAGACCAACTTGTCCTGTCATCGGATCTCTAAATGAGTCTGGAAAAAAGTGCGGAAATAAAATGGCAACGATACTAAATCCGTAGGCGACCCCAACACCAAGTCCAATCAAGGTAAACATATTGGGACTTTTATTTTTGAGAGACTGCCAAAATCTCTCAAAAAAGGGCCACCCTCCCCAGAGTACGACTGGAGTTGCCAAAAGAAGTTCAACATAACCAAGAGTTGCGTGAATGCTGGCAGACTCAATTAAATGACGTCCGCCCATGGTGATGAAAAGAAGCGGAAGACTTAAGGCAGTGGAGATCCAAAAGCGTCTTCTCATGTCGAAGTATTCAGACTGGTCTTCCTCATGATCGAGCGAAATCATTAGAGGCTCCAGCGCCATGCCGCAAATCGGACAACTGCCTGGACCAATCTGCCGAATTTCAGGATGCATTGGGCAGGTGTACTCGACATTCTGTGGTTGAGTTTTCTTCTCAAGATTAGGGTTTAGATAGGATTGCGGATTCGCATCGAATTTGGTTTTGCATTTGGGATTGCAAAAAAAGTATTCCTTTCCATTGTAGGAAGAGGACCCGCCCTTGGCAGTTGCTGGATTTACTTTCATTCCACAAACAGGATCAATCTGCTCGGTATTGTGGGATGAGTGTTTGGCGTGGTGGTCATGTCCACTTTGAGCATGAGTTGAGCAGCAAGAATTCTGATCCGTCATAAAACACCTCTACAGATAAATATTAAGCATGAGCCAGGCAAAGTCGGTTGCCTCTTGCGAATAAGACTTTTCTTTTCCGGCAAACAACATCAAATCAAAATGCGAATACGGTAGCCATTGAACTCCAAGGCCGTAGGAATCAAATTGTGAATTTCGATCTGAATCATCAAGATAGGAGCGATCAAATTGTATAAAAGGTGTTACGCCCTTAAGCGCCTCATAGCCAATTCTTGAAAAGATCGCATAGCCTTTTTCGTGAACGGACGTAGCTTTAATTGTCTTGTCTTGAAAAAAGACTTCAGAACTTAAATAGAGTTTTTCAGTGAAGCCAATCGTAACATATGGACCAAATACGACTCTTTCAAAATCTCTTTGTCGCCCTTGATACGCGCTAATTCCGAGTCGAGATTTCTCTCGCCATAAGTAGCTCGAATTAATAGAAATGCCCTGATCTTTTTTTACAGATTTTTCTTCGGGAGAATTGGAAATGAACGTGAGCGTGTGATTGAAGTTCTCTCCAATGTAGTTCGTCTCTAAATTATAAGATTCAGACCCCTGATCCCAGTTAAGACCTCTTCGGGTTGCTGAGATATGATCTGGACCATTAAGACCGAACGACTGCATGAATTTTCCTACTCGACCCACAATCTGCTCGGTGAATCGGTAAAGGACGTAATGTCTTCTTGAGAAAAACTCTTTTAAATCCTTCGAGGCATCATTCGCTCGATATCCAAACGTAGACATAATTGCGAATTTTTCCGTATCAGCCCCAATTTCGAGGTCGGCCTGCATTGGAATAAACTGAGCCTTTTCAACTTTTGGAGTGTCACGATAGGTTTGCACTCCACGCAAGAAAATCTGACTTCTCAACCACTGAAGCTTGGATTCATCTTCGGGATTAGAGAACATGAAGCCCGAAGTCTTTGTCGTACCCCATGTACTCATGAGTTCCGAAGACAAAGACCGTCCGTAGGGGGTTAATACGCCGCCGCCAGAGGGAGAGACGTGACAAGCCGTGCAGGAAAAGTATCCATGCCGAACATTTTCAGGAAACGCAAAAACGGTTCGAGAAACTACAACAATCAAAAAAAGAAACAAAAGCCTTATCATTGCTTAACAAGGTTCAAATTCATCCGAGTTTTTATCGTGACCTCATCTGCAACCTTGATTCCCAAGTAAGTGGGGATATCTATTTTAAAGTCCGACACAAGAACTTTGAATTCTGTTGAAACGCTCGGCGAATCCTTGCTGGTATCAACGTCGGCTGTTCCCTTGATTGGCTTTTCCACACCATGAAGACTGAGCTTTCCTTGAAAGGGCACAGCAGAATAAACTTTTTTTACCGCCAAGAAATCTTCTGGTAGATCAATCTTCTCGACTTCGATCCAAGCTTCGGAATATTTAGCGGTCTCAAGATATTTTTCTTTCATATGTCGATCACGAAGATCTATGCCCGTAGTGAAATCATCCAGGTTAACTTTTAAACGTCCCTTTACCTGATTTTTATCCAGCTCTAAATTTCCAATCAGTTTTCCGCCAGTGCCATTGATTTTAAGCAGGCTTGGTTTTCCGATAGCGAAAAATTCCACATCGGATTTTTGCTGGGAAAGATCTACCTGCACAGCAGCCCAGGACATCGGAATCAAAAGAAGAATAATTTTAAGCATCTTATATCTCCTATTTCACTATGATCTCACCAGTTGAATACTGGCTCGCATGATGGATTCCGCAGGTGAAGCTATAGGTACCTGCTGTTTCAAGCTTCACAATTTGAGATGCTTTCCCGTTACGATCAGCCATCAAATCAAGACCAAGCTCTTCCGAATCGAACTTAAACATTTTGTCAGTCGCTTTAAGCACGATTTCTACTGTCTGGCCTTCGTTTGCCTCGATCTTGAGAGGTGAGCATGTACCATCGTTTGCGCCAGCCACTTCCACCGTCACATCAGGAATTCTCACTAGGTCGATCACGCGCTCCTTTTGCCAGTGTGTTGCGATATCAAATGCGGTCTGACCTTTTTTATTTTTTAATCGTCTATCTGGACGAGCTTCTAAAATATCCTTTACCGTCCAATCATCTCCAAGAAAGACAGACCACATAAGCGGAGTCATTCCGTCATTGTCTTGGAAATCAAAATTTGCCTCAGCCGCAATGAAAGAGTCATACACATCACGAACGCCAAGTTTTGCCGCTTTTAGGAGAGCCGTTTCATTTTTGCTTGGGTCAACAATATCAACAAAAGCGCCTTCAGAAATAAGACGGTCTACAATTCGTGGGAGATCTGTAATTGTATGAGCTGCGGGAGTCGTATTTCCCCCGCAATATTGGTCCATCGCATAAAGTAATGGTGTGCAACCATACTTGTCCGTGAAGTTGACGTCAGCTCCGCAAGCAAGCTGGTAATTTAAAGCTCGAAGTGTTTGGTAAGAGCGTCCTTCTCTAACAACATCCACTAGCGTTTCGCTCGGATTCTTCCCGCAGGAAGGCGCAGAAGGGAATTGACCCGTAATTTTGCAGTCAAGTTCTGTGTTTGAGAAATAAAGGCCATGAGTGAAAGAGTTTTTCTTAATGACTCCGCCCTCAACAAGGAAATCAAGATGAGAAAATCCTCCGAAATCAGCGTATCGCAACGTATTCGGCGCTGGATAATAGACATCAGTGAGTTTCAGTCCGTGTGTAACTGATTCACTCGAAGAAATAAATCGAATCTCGCCCTTTTGCTTTAGCGGATTGATTGTGAGCAGGACCTGAGTTTTTTGGTCCGCATCAGTATAACCCTTGCACGAAACTATTTCGGCATGCGCACTGAGACCTGTCGTTAGCGCCATTAACATGGCTATGGTTGTAGTCTTCATAATCCCTCCAAAAGGATATTAATTTGCTCCGTTATTGATCCACTCGCGGATCACCTGAATGACTTCAGGTTTAA
>JBFWYS010000397.1:0-4233 GCA_050186175.1 Pseudobdellovibrionaceae bacterium | reverse complement strand
GACTGCTGTTCTAGCAGCTCAAGATCAACATTCTACAAATCAAATCAATCATCCGTAACCGAGGAGGTTCCTATGTCTATTCCTAACAAACTCATCCAAGCCGCCGTCGCTGCCGCTCTCTTTGCCGCCGCTACCGGACAGCTCCAGAAGTTCATCCAGCAAGTGCGGGTGGCTCAGTACCAGCTCCTCAAGGACTCACAAGCGTCCAAGTGGGGCAAACCCATGCTCCTACCAGTAAAGAAGTAGCAACGGGCAAGAACGAGGACTGCCGGATTCATTAAACATCTCCGGACATCTTTAGCATTAGTGGCTGTCGCTCCAGCAAATTACCTGATTCGTCCCTTCACAGCCTTCGCGCCATTCGTTTGACTCCTGTCACTCGTTCCTGCGGAATTCGCTTTGTCGGACAGCCGAAGGACCTTCTCTCCTCTAAACTTTCCCCCGTCGAGCTTGTTGGGCGGGGCACAGAAGCCCACAGAACGGGGAGAAACGCCAATTGGCGATCTCGTCAAAAAACCTAACTCAATTCCATTTTTGCCAACCAAAGACGCGCAAATACCGTGATAAAGAGAACAGCTATCCAAATCTCAGCTAAAAGTTTGATGTAGCCTGGCAAAAGTAAAAATAAAGTATAGGCAATTCCTGTTTCTCCGCCTTCCGCTATTCCCGCCGCGAGACGAAGTCCGCGATTATTCGAAGTTGGGATCTGTTGTTTATCCTCAAGGTTACCGAGCGAAAGTGCACCCGTTATACACAGAACATATAAAAATAGTATCAAGAGCCAAAGAAATTGAAGGTCAGGAAACGCAAAGAAAAATCCAATGATCATCATCGAGTATGAAGCCATATCAGCAAGAATATCAAAATGCGCACCAAAGGCAGTAGTCTGCTTGATGGCTCGAGCATAGATTCCATCGGTACCATCTAATAGGCGTCCCACCCACCAAACAGTTACAGCAGAAATGAAATACTGCTGCGAGACCAGGTAGGAAGAAACGCCTCCCAGAAGGAGTGCGATGAAAGTAACTTGGTTTGGCGAAAGGCCCACAATCTTATAGAGGCTAAGAATTGGCCCAACAAATTTTGGAAGCCTGGACCTAAAGGGATCATCAATCATAAATTTTCTCCGCCGCTAACTTTTAGTTCCAAGCTCGAAATCAAAACATCAAATGTCGACTTAGTATCGTCACCGTCGATGCTTAACCAGATTGCGATCGCTTCAATGGGCTCCTCAAATTGAAAATCGTAGGCAAATGGACCCGAGAGGTTCACTTCAGCAAAAAACGTTTCGTGAAATAAATCTGATGCCGGATGCGTTCTGGTTTTGCTCACCTGTTGAGGGTTCTGCGTTACATTAAAGAAGTGAACTGAATCAATGCCTGTTCCATCTTTAGCCTGTGCATACAAATTCTTGACCCATTGAGCAGCAATCATTTTTTTTAAACCTGAAAGTTTCTTCTCGCCCGGAATTACAAAACCTAATCTTAGAGGATAATCATCGAATCCTTTTTCTCCCTGAAGCAGTGGCTTCCTAAACTTAGGCAATCCAAAAAATCCCCCAGTTATCTTAAATCCAGAGATCTTTGCTTTTACTTTAAGTGGGTAGATCAAGGGGCCAGCAGATCCATTGATCCGTATGAGCAAACCTTTCGCTGATGCCGTAACCTCATTTTTAGGAACACGAGAGAACTGCTCAATTTTCCAATCGGTCAAATTGGTGGTGGGTAACACCATTGCCGCAAAAAGAAATGATTTTACTCTGTCGTTCCACTTCATTTGATAGACCTAGCCCATTCAATTAGTTTGGCCTGCTCTGGCAGTGAGCCAGTCTTGCATTGAGATAAGCGGTGAAGATCTTCAATAGTGTCGATATCGAAATTCTTTTCAACCTTTTCAATGCCACCAAATATTTTAAGCTCTAACTCCAATTGTTGGGCTGTACCATCAGAACTGTATTCTACATTGGTCCAAACATTTTTTGGGAGGAGCGCTCCTCCACCAAAAAAATAAAATCCACCGTCAAATGTTTCTCCGATGATGAATTTTTCTTTTCGCCATTTTTTTGTTAGGGTTAGGGCTTTTACGATTTCAGTGGTGGGGATATGGGGCGAGTCTGCTCCCATAAAGGCCACATAGTCGTATCGACTTAGGAGTTCAGCATAAACGGTGTGAAGTTTCTGCCCTAAACCGCCTTCGCCCTGAAAGACAGTGCCAAATTCCTTCCAACGATCCGACTTTAGTCCTTGTTCTTCAGTAACTGCCCAAAACACATCTAAATCCACAATTTCACTTTTCACCCGACGTGCAAGTGCAGCAGTGACTTCGAGTGCCTGATTATAAAAAAGAAGTGCACGCTCCTGGCCGATGCCAGCTGCAAGACGCGTTTTTACAGGCGAAAGCTCGGGCGTCTTTACAAAAATAGCGAGTACACCATTTAGACTCATGATGACCTTCGACCAAGGAGCAAATGAATCAATTCAGGAAGGGCTTGGCGAAACGTCAGTATAACGTGCCGAGCGGTGGTCTTTGACCAGCCTTGATGTGCATATTTTCTGGCGCTCGTTTTTAGACCGCTTCCAACACATTTGATGGGAATTCCATTTTGATGTGCTTTCCAAATAAGAAGATGATCTTCGCCATAGGGAGCGTGTTCATCAAAGCCACTTAAGCCCGTGAACGTACTTTTGGACATACAGAAGCCCTGGTCCCCAAAAGGCAACCGCAACACCCGAGATCTAATCCAGGCTCCGATTTCGTTGACAGAAATCAATCGCGGACCATCATTCAAAAACTCAAGATTAAAAAACAATATCTGACTGGAATTCTTTGAAAGCGAAAGTTTCAGATTTTTAACCACAGCGCTTGAAATCCCTGAGTCGCAATGAAGAAACCAAAGGATTTCATGAGTAGCTTCTTTGGCGCCAAGATTAAGTTGCTTAGCTCTTCCCGGACTTGATCGAATCCAACGACACGGAACTCCGACTCCAACACTCGCCACCACGTCTGCCAATTCAGGTTCTCGGGGGTCTGGAGAAACAAAAATGATTTCGTCATCATGATCCAGAGAGCCCAAATCAGGCAGAAGACCCTTCCAAGCCTCGTCCTTATTTCCCACTGGAATGATCACTGAAATTCCCAAGGCTATTCCTTTAGAAAGGCGAGAATTTGCCTTTGCTCTTGAGACAAAACAGATCCCTTGGTCATCACTGCGAATTTTAATGCCGAACGACAACTGCATTCAGCGTGGTCGCTTTCAAGCTCAACAAGTTTCTTTAACAAAGCTTGTACTCGGCCAATGTTTTTTCCATAAAGCTCAATGACTTTTTCTACCGAGACATGTTGGGAAGGATCATCAAGCCAACAATCGTAATCTGTAGCAACAGCGATCGTGCAATAACAGATCTGTGCCTCTCGAGCTAAAAAGACCTCCGGCACATTGGTCATTCCCACTAGGTCGCATCCTGCTTGACGTAAAAATAAACTTTCTGCCCGAGTTCCAAGTCTTGGACCCTCAACGCATGCATAAGTTTTCGAACCATGGATTGGAATATCTGCCTGACCGGAGCATTCTTGGATTAATTTAGACAAAATTGGACAACTCGGTTGCGCTGTCGACACATGAGCCACAAGGCCTTGACCAAAAAAACTCCCGGTCCGACGACCCCTGGTCCAATCAAAATACTGGGACGGTATGGCAAGGTCTCCAGGACAGACTTCTTCTCTCAAACTTCCAACGGCTGAAACGCTGATGATCTGTCTGACACCTACTGATTTAAGAGCCCAAATATTTGCTCTATAATTGATTTCAGACGGTAGAATCTGATGGTGGCTACCGTGTCTTGGCAGAAATGCGATCTTTTTCCCAGCAAGGTCACCAATTGAAATCTCAGCCGAAGGCGCCCCAAATGGCGTATCTATAGCTCGACTCAGAACATTATTGATTCCATCCATTTTATAAAGCCCAGTGCCTCCTATAATTCCGACCATGATTTCTCCTAGCAACAAGCTCCAACATTTGAATCATTCTGACTTAAAGTGCTCACAGGTCCACAATCAAAAAGTCCAAAGTGTTTTGAAGTGTCACCAATGATATTAAAATATTCTCCGTACCGCGTTCCTTGTAACATCAGCGCTGTATTTCCGCAGACCGCCGTCGGTTTTCCTTTTTCAAAGACATGGTGATCATCAAGGACAAAAAGGTTCGGGCAGTTTGGAAGTCCACCTTTGTAAATA
>JBFWYS010000396.1:0-4240 GCA_050186175.1 Pseudobdellovibrionaceae bacterium | reverse complement strand
GTTCGCTGTCTCGCATGATCAAAGCGCCTTCGACTGTTGGAATCACCTTGCAGCCGTCATCTCTTTTGAAAGGTGTCGTGTATGAAGAGATCACTACGTAATCGCTAAGACCCTTGAAGGTAACCAAGTTATTCACAGAAGTCTTAAACTCTGACCATTTTGTCGGATTGCTTTCTTCAGTAACTAGCACTCTCTGTTTAATGCTAAGAACGCGACCATCATCTTTAGCGAATTCGGTCTCTGAGGTGTCTTTAAGCCCATAAGCCATGTACTCACCCGGAGTCTTTAAAAACCCAGTGTGGGTCTGAACGAGTTCATAGGAGTGCGCTAAGTAACTACGAACTATTTCTGCATGAGGGCCCATTCCGCTGACTTCGCCTTCGTTGTTAGCGAAATCATAGTTGCGGTTGAGAGATGCAGCCATTTCAAGAACTTGCTCCTGAGAACACTCTGAAGCGCCGACAAGAGCATCCCATGGAGATCGTGCGATCACGCGATTTCCAGGTCTTCCTTCATAGGTCGCGGAACCTGGGCGCATATATGCAACCGCAGAAGCGCCACAGCCTGCAATTGAAAGATTGAGCGGGTTCATAATCATGACTTGGCCTCCAGTTTTGCAGTTCACAGCAACTGAAGCGGGACTCAACCCTTTTCTAGCCATTTCTTGTGCGATCACAGGCATCATCTTTGTTTTTTTGTTTCTAAGAGCAAAGAGATAAACCGACTCGCTGAGCGCACCTGTAACTTCACACTCGTTCACTTTTAACAAGCTATCATAGAACTTCAAGTAGGCCGCCTGAATCTCAGGCTTAGTCGCGAGGTCAAGAGTGGGCCATTTGCTAGCATAATAAACGGACTGCAAATAACGGAGAGTTCTTGTTTCGTCTTCATTCATGATGAAGTTGAAAATAAGATGCCCGTAGTCACCGACCTTAAGATTGTCTTCCGTTCCGGCAGCGCCGTATTTCACAAGAGCATCGAAGTAGTCTTCGGTAGAAAGATTTCCCTTTGGAATCTCCGATTTAAGCTTTGAAATAAAACTTGTTGAATCTGGAAATTTCATTCTCTGTAAGTAGATCTTGGCTAAATCTGCCCTTTTAGATTGAACCGCGCGAATTGCGTAGTCTTCAATCTCAGTCCAGTTCCAAGTCAGATTATATTTTTCAACCACGACTTCAAGTAAAGCAGGTTGATCCCAGATGCATTCGAAAATCTTAACTGTTTTGTCGACTAACTTTGGAGCTGGATCGCGGTACAAAGTTTGTCTGAAAGTCGCAAGATCTTTACGACAGGCTGGAGCCACTGGATCCGCCATGTCGACGACACCTCTAGCAACCAGGAATTCAATCATCGCCTCTTCGTTTGCGCAAACTTTTTTGCGAGCTAGATCAATCGCATTTTCACCAGTCGGTGTTTTGATTGAGAAGTCGATATCTGTTCTCATCGAGATTGTTTTCAAGAATTCGTAATCACAAGCCTCTGCCGCCATTAAAACCATTTTCGATGGTCTTTTAAGTGGAGAAATTTTTTGCCTTGGAGCTAATCCCAAGAAGTAACTAGATAACTCTTTATTATTGATATCCAAAGAATGCTCAAGAACTGTAGAGCCAACAACCGCAGGTCTCTCAATGTCGATTGCAATCACCCGCTTAAGCATGTTCACCATTGTAATAGTGTTTGCAGCACTCGTCATTGTCGTTTGCTGAACCATCAATCCAAACGGAGTTGAAAGCATCATATCCTTTAAGAAGAAAAGACGAAAATCCAAACGCTCTTTTTTGCCGTCACCTATAAGATCCAGCATAATTTCTGGTGTGAATTGAAGGTAAGACAAGAATGAGTGATCGAAGTTATCAATGCGGTTCAAATCTAAATCTTCGTTTGCAGAAAGCTCATGATAGAAAGTTCCACCAGATTGAAGATCAAGCATCAAAGGAGACTGACCATCCAGGTTACCGGCATTAAAATCTAGACCTGATTTATATTTGTTGAGTAACAAATCAACGACGTGATCGTGACCATTTTTGAGAGCGCAAGTTAACGCTGTTTCTCCCAAAACTCCCAATTGGTTAATATAAACAGAAAGGTTTCTGTTTTCTTTGATGAAACTTCTTACAAAACGCGCGTTGCCATCACATGCAGCATCAACAAATTTTTGTTCAAACGGAATTTTTGCTTCCAGGCATGTGAATTTAATTAAGCGGGTCGAACACCATTTACAGGGATAGCGTCCGTCAGTCACCATCTGCCATTGAGCTTTTCCGATTCCATGCATATCAAGAAAAAGCTTAGCATGCATCGATCCTGGCATTTCCCATGGAGCTGATTGAACTTCCTCGCCAGGTCTTTCGCCCCAAGAGCGAGTTGTTCCCAATTCTTTTCCGCGAAGGACCGGGCTGTTAAGAACGAAAGGTTCTTCTTTGCCAGATACATAGGTAGCTTTTTGCTCCCAAAGGTCAAAGGTCAAAGTGATTTCAGGATTAGCATCAGCAACACAATTTACAACAGGTCTCCATGAGCCTTTATACTGAGTGGCTATTTTGTATCCGTTGCGATCCTGAGTTTTAACTTCAGCAGGTGAGATCCCGCCTTTTGGTGTTTCTTTCTTTTTTTCGTCGTTCTTAGTGCAGGCCGCAGCTGAAACCAGGAGGAGTCCTGCAAAAATTTTTAAAAGAGATGATTTCATTTTATAATTTCTCCAATCCCCACAGTCCCGTGGGGAATCAAAAAAGGGTTAAATTATTACTGAGGAGGCTTTGCGAAAATTGAAATAACTTTGAAACATTGGTCGACTGTTTCTTCGAGGCGAACTTCGGCTTCAGAAATACGGATTGAAACCCGGCTGCAGCTGTTTTCTCCGCAGCGGCTCGGATTCCAGAATGCGAAGTTTCCAGATGAGGCTCCTGTTTTTGTGAACGTCAGGATCTCAGAAACTCCATCGTTTAACAAAAGTTGCAAATCACCCTGGAACTCAATCATTTGAAAATCTTTAGGCACTGGAACCGGTACTGGTGAAACTGGAAGCAAGGGTGCCGGGGTTGGGCTGCTTGGGCAGTCGAATGTCTGGTCTTTGTCGACCGGTATAATCGGAGTCTCAGCCGTAGCAGTTAAAGGGTAAACAACAGACTTCGCTTTTAAGATGAGGCGCCCTTGAGGACCTTTAGCCAACTGTCTCTGAGCGAGTCCTAAAAGATCTGCGGAATCTTCTTTCGCTTTAGCTCCCTGCTTTGCAAATTGGTCGGCAGAAACTTTAACAGCTTCGAAGCTTCCTCCATTGACAGGCGACTTAAACCTAAGTCTCAGGGCATAGGAGGGAGAAGCACTTGCTCCCGCTCCATCATAGTCCCAAGAAGGATTGTTTTCGCGGAAGAAGTCAGCTGCGAAAATTCTTTGAGTTTTAATGCAATGTTCACTGCGTCCGCAGAAGGCTACGAATCGCGGTTCGAGCCAACTCATGTAAGAAGGGCGATCTAGCATGACCTCGCCACGATTTTCACCTACGATAGTCAAAGCTCCTAAATAGTTGCGGGAGATAACTTGTTTCTGATGATCATATTGGTGAATGTAAAGTCCCAAGGCCGCATCGATTTCCATTGCAAAAGGCGTGGGAATCTCTGTGTTTAAGGTTTCAAAATCTTTTTTGTCTCGAAACATCCAAAGTCCTTCAACATCGTCAGCCGTTTTTTGCGTCGGCTTATAAATTGCCGGTTCTGATTTTTTTTCTTCACCTTTTGCGCATGAAATAAGGGTCGCCGTCATAAGCGTTGCCAATGAGGCTTTCAAGAGAGTTTTCAAAGTTTCCTCCATAAGAATTTTTGTACTTAGAAAGTTGTTTTTCTAATAACAAAACGGATAAACGAAAGGGAGGGGAGTTGCAAGCGTACCGTCTGTGGATTTGAAGCATTTGCGTTAATATCTATGGAGTGGACACGCGTAAAAGCCCCATAGTGTTTACAGAGCAAACAGCTCCGAATAGGACCGAACAAGTTGTTCGTGCGATTAACTTTTAAATTTGACAGGAAGCCCCTTTGGACTTTCCAAAACCTGCTCGTCTCGCATCACCCATTCGCCACGGATAAGAGTGCCGACAGGCCATCCGTGGGCTTCAAAGCCTTCGAGGGGACTCCAGCCAGCTTTCGACGCGAGCCAATTTTTTTCGATGCGCTTCTTTTTTTGGAGATCAACGATCGTAAAATCCGCGTCACTACCAACTTCTATTCGTCCTTTATTTTGCAAACCA
>JBFWYS010000395.1:0-4250 GCA_050186175.1 Pseudobdellovibrionaceae bacterium | reverse complement strand
AATTCCAAAACCTTTGGCTCGATCAGCTATATGTTCTTCTCCATGCTGGCCTTCCCAATTTGTAGAAATTCCCCAATTGTTATTCTGAACCGTAATTAATATTGGAAGCTCTTGTCCCCGTCGTGAAGACCAAATCAAACAAGAAGCGAAATCGCCTTCAGCTGTTCCAGCATCGCCACCAGTAACAACTGTGATCGCTTTATTTTCTTTAACTCGTTTTTGCGCATGAGCTGTTCCAGTCGCCATCGTGTACTGAACTTCGATCGGAGATGTAATCGGAGCTACATTCCATTTAGGATAGGCGTAGTGATTCGAGAAATTTCTTCCTCCCGTTGAAGGATCTGTGGCTTTATTCATAATCAAACGAATTGAATCGATCATTGGCATTCCCATCGCAACCAATGTCGGAGTAGCGCGATAATGCATGTGCAACCAATCATGACGATGGCCCTGACCTTTGTTAACCAGTAGGCCGAGCGGAACTCCCCAAGCCTCTTCACCGGGAGCCCCGATCCAGAAGAAAGCGTCCCCACGTTTGTAGATCGCAATTAAGCGTTCCTCGAGAGCTCGCGACTTCACCATCAAATCGTAGATCGAAAGAATGGTTTGTTTTGGCAAAGCTTTGAGATCAGAAGGGGTTGTTGATCTTTTTTCCGCTGCCCGAAGGACAGACATTTTTTTATCAGCAGATTTCTTGGTATTTTTTTTAGCAAGAACCTTCACTGGGCTTTTCGCAGATTTTTTCTGTGCACTTTTTTGCATACTTCTCCATCGATTGAAGAGGGAAAACGATCCTTTAGGAACTCAAAAATATTTACTGTGCTAGCGTTAAAAAGTCCCTAAGAATAAGGGCTTGATGCGGCGTTCATAAGTCTGAGAAAGCCCCTCCAAATCGACTCTTTGGAGGGCGCCTAAGGTTTTGCCTATTTTTTATTCGGCGGAGTTTCTAAAAGAGCCAATGGCTGGCCCTTCTCCAGAGACATAAGATCCGTCAAAACATTTGCAGCTTCCTGGATATCGGCCCTTTTTAAGTACTCTTTTGCTTTTTCAGCTGGAGCCAGATTACGCGCCTGTTTTTTCTTTTCTTTGTCTTCGCCATCTTTCATGACTTCAGAAAGTTTAATCAGACGACCTTTATCTTTTGATTTTTTCAATTCCTCAGAGATCTTCTTAAAATCATCGTTCTTAGAAACGCGTGATTCAGATCTTTCTTTGAGAGTCTTAATCCAATCAGGACGAATCGCATTCCACTGACTTGATCCTGATTTTGGATTCGCTTCAGGAGAAAGGAAGCCTGCGACTTCCTTTGGGGGGAGAGAATAATCTAAACTCTTCTCGCCGACTTCATCAGAAGCGAACTGAGTTGGAATTGCGATGTCGGCATCCACTCCACGATGCTGTGTTGATTTTCCGCCTGACGTGAAGAACATTCCGACTGTTACTTTAAGCGCTCCTAAGTTTTGTGGCATCGGAACAACCGACTGAACACTTCCTTTTCCAAAAGTGTGATCAGCCCCTACGATAACAGCCCTCTTATAATCCTGCAGAGTTCCAGCAACAATTTCAGAAGCCGAAGCTGAAGTTCTTGAAGTCAAAACAACAAGTGGACCTGACCAATCAACACTAGGATCGATATCTTTTAGAGTTGCTTCGCCACGACCTGGCTCACGAGAAGATTGTTTTACCACGTTACCAGTTTGGAAAAATAAACCCGCAATTTTGACAGCGTCATCTAAACTTCCACCGCCATTACTTGCTAAATCCAAAACCATTCCCTCGGCTTTGTTCTGAACGGCTTCACCAATAAGTTTTTTCAAATCAGAGGCGCTTGAACGTCCACCTCTCTTTGAATCTGCATAGAACGAGGGAAGATTTAGGATTGCGATCTTCTTCTTTTCACCATTAATCGCTTTATCAATGTAGTGAACTTGAGCTGCTTCGTCTTCCAGCTTGATCTTATCGCGCTCAAGAGAAACTGTTATTCTCTCTCGAGAATCGCCCGTTTTTCTTAAAAGAGTGAGGCGCACTTTTGTACCTTTCTCTCCGCGTATCTTACGAACCACATCACGCAAATCCATTTCAATTACGTTTTCAAGCTTTCCAGTTTCTCCCTGACCAACGGCTACGATCTTGTCTTGAGTTTGAATGCAGTTACAACGAGCCGCCGCTCCACCTGGAACGAGTTGCTCAACAACTGTAAAACCATCTTGAGAACTCAGAGTAGCGCCGATTCCCTCAAGAGAAAGACTCATGCTGATTTCAAAATCTTCAAGAACATCTTTTGAAAAGAACGACGAGTGCGGATCAAGACCACGCGAAAAAGAATCTAGGTAGTCGGCATAAAGATCATCCGTCTTCATATCTTGGATTCTTTTTACGATACGATCGTAACCTTTAGAAACGTTTTGCTTGGCCTCCTCCAACTTTGTATCTGTTGCAAGGTAGTTTGAAATCTGAAAGTGGACATATTTTCGGATAAACTCATTCGAGTCAGCAGCAGTCTTAGGCCAGCTTCTTTTATCTGGGTCAAAGAGAATTTCTACAGACTTGTCAAACTTATAGTTTTTGCCAAGAAGGGATTTTGCGTACTCAGCTCTTTCTTTTACACGATTCACATAGATCTTTTGAACGTCATCAACAAATTTACATTCTTTGTTCTTAGTCTTAGTGAAAACATTCGACATCAACTTCTTCATCTCATCAACGTCAGACTGAAGAAGATAAATTTTAGAAGGGTCCATTCTTTTGATATATTGATCGATCACTCGGGCCTCGAGAGCTGCGTCACGTTCTTTGTAGGAAATGTGACTATTTAAAAAAGCCTGCTCGATAATCGTGAGATACTTGCAGGCAAATCCTGAGTCATCGTCCTTCGCAAACAAAGAGTCTGCTGAGTAAAAAACTCCTCCCAGAACTAAAACTGATAACACAAAGGACATCAGAACTTTCGATTTCATTGCATCTCGCCTTTCAAGTTGTTTCATTTTATAGAAGTGCTTGAGACACCACTATTCGACAATTCTAGAAGGATCACAAGGGCTTGTGAACACAAAAAAACACTGCACTGATCAAAGGAAGAGCTGACCGCAATAAAATCACTAGACCCGCACGGTGCACTAGGCTTTGCACCGTCTTTGGTCCGTAAAAATCATATGTCTGAAGTTTATTTATTGCTGAGCGATAATCCGCACGCTTATTACGATTCGAAAAGCGTAATTTGCTCAGGACGCTGAGCTACTTTTTTCTCACGATAGTTATGTTGCAAAAGAACTTCTTTTTTCAAGTACTCGCCTTTTTGCGTCTCAACGATAAAGAAAGACATTTCAGGATATTCTTCCTTTAAGCGCATCATCTCTTCTAAGACCAACTGAATATTTTTCGGGTCATCATCGCTCATTCCAAAACGGTGATGGGCAGAATAACCGTAAATCTGCAAAGCTTTTTGAACGGAAGCGCGAATTGCTTTTTGTTTCAACGAAGCAACCGAGTCCGTGAATTCTGAATCTCCCAACTTCGCTCGCGTTTCTTTATGGCTCACCGGAAAAACGCTGAGGTAGTTTGGCTGATTGGGCAAAAAACCTCGCTCAACGAAAACACCGATTCCATTTTGAATAGTCTGAGGATGGTGACCACGAGCGGTGATCACCGAAACAGGTCGTTGATTGAAAGTCGCGTGAAAGAAACAATCCCAAGAAGGTCCTTTCCAAGCCAGGTCAGGAAATCCAAGAGCTGCTGCGACGTCTTGAATAAAAATCTGCTTTTTACCGTTCAATTTTTCAAGGTCTGAAATGTGGTGGTCACGAAAAGCTCGAAAGGTTCCAACTGAGTCGTCGTAGTCAATTGTGTAATCTTTAAAAGTTCCAGATTTTCCGATGAAAGAATGAAACTGAGCAAAATCACCACTAGAAATCGCGATTTCAGATTTATTATCGCGATGAAAGAGATAGAGCGGAGTCGAGAGAAAAGCGACGTTATCGTCAAAATCGAAAAAATAAAAACTTCGGCCACCCAAGTGGTGGTTGCGGTCCTTTTCTTTTTCCCTATTAAGTTCCAGCTCAAGCTGACGAGGGTGCTGAGTCATAAGGCACTTAATTTGACAGAAGCCAGCATATTTCGCAAGCACTTTGATAAGTGGCTGATTTTATTAGGAGTAAAATGTGTTTTGGTAAGTTTTTTTACAGTGGAAACTGCTCGAAAACTTCCCAATGAAGGGGGCAGTTTCTAATTATAGCAGCTTCGATTTTACCTGT
>JBFWYS010000394.1:0-4252 GCA_050186175.1 Pseudobdellovibrionaceae bacterium | reverse complement strand
CTGTTTGTTGTAGGCACCAAACACTTGAGCAAACCAAAGGCCAGCATCAAAAAAAGACAGGACCTAGACTTTTCAACAGGTTACTGGACGAAAGACTTTAAATAAGTGTCGACTTTTTTGAACCGTCAAATGCGTGAGCAATTCTCAAAAACTTTTTGGCGAGAAAAGCGTTCGAAAATGCATCGCGCACTTTCAGAATACACTCGACTCGACTGAAGAATGGCTTCTGACGCAGGACCTACGTCCTGGAGACGCAACCCAACTTCGCAAATACGTGTGATGCAAATCGATTGATTGTGGATCATTTTGTAAAGTGGGTTTGCAGGACTTTGGGATGGGTTTGTTTTTGTTGGAAGTGGGCTTTCGAGATTCTATTCTTAAAAGTTTTCTTTGTCGTTCGCACAGTTGATCCGTCCATGAGGCTGGCCTAGCCGGCCGCACCTAGCCGGCCGCACCTGGCCAAAAAGTCGAGGCTTGCTGTCTTCCTGCCACCTTTTAGGAATTACTTAACCTCGACCGCTTTTTTCCAAGCCTCGGTTGGTTCGATCAGCTTACGTGTCGCCAGATCAAAAAGTCCAAAAGTAAACTGAGCTTCACAGGCTTCATCGCCGTTTGCTTTTTTCATCACCTGTTTTACTTTTGAAACTTTTCCGCTCATCTCCATCATCGAAGTTTCGATGATGACCTGATCACGGGCACGCAGTTCTTTTCTGAATTTGAGATAGATCTCCAAAATCACCGGGCCTTGTTTAGACTCACTGATTTGTTTGATTCCATAACCATTTGAGTTCGTGAGGTCCCAACGAGCTTGCTCAAAGAGTCTTAAGTAAGCGGCGTTGTTGAGGTGTCCATAACTATCTAAATCTGTTTCTTGAATCACGATGGAATACTGGTGAGCTTTCAACATCACTTAATTGCCTCACGTAAGTAAGCCGACGCCTGATCCATACCCCAAACAACAATTGCGATGACCATGATAATACAGCCGACTTCATGCCACATTGCCTGTCCTTGGTATTTGATCAGCATCGTACCGATACCGCCACCACCGACAAGACCGATGATCGTCGCCATACGAACATTGATGTCCCAACGATAAATCGTAAAAGAAACGTAAGGCAAAATAACTTGCGGAACAATTGCGAACCAAATTGTCTGCAACCATCCGGCACCTGTCGACTGGATACCTTCGATCGGCCCTTCAGAAACAGACTCCACCATTTCAGAGTATTGTTTTGCTAGCGACGCAATCGAGTGAATCATCAAAGCAAGCATTCCAGCAAAGGGACCAATGCCCACCCACACTGAAAAAATAATCGCCCAAATCAGAGCTTCGATCGAGCGGGTTACATTCAACAAAGTTCTAAGCACAGTGTAAATTGTAAATGCCACGGGATGTTTCATGATGTTCTTGGCACAAAAGAAACTCAAAACAAAGGCTATCGGAATCGCCATCAAAGTTGCCATAAAAGCGATGAACACAGTCTCAATGATATTCAAAATAGCCGTCGGCAAAATTGCAAAATTAGGAGTTGCGAGACCTATAAAAAGATTCTTCGCGCCCTCAAATCCATATTCATCAAATAATTCGCTAAAAGAAAAACGCGTGAGGTCGAAACCAACTGCCATCGTGACGATCATCACGATCAAAAGCTGCCAACCACTAAAAGTTTTATACCAAGGTCTTTCTTCTAACTTTACTCGCGTGTAAGCCGGAGCAAAAATCGACTCTCCTAAAGTGCGAACTGATTTTTTATTCAAAGCCAAACTTGCGCCCGCTCCTGCAACAAAAAATCCAAGAGCGAGAAGCGCATTGACTCCGACATCCTTCACCGGTTCTGCAGAGGGACTGATCACTTGAGTCCACACCACCAAAAGCAAATAGGAAAAAATAATTGCATCAAAGATCGTTGTTTTTACCGAGTGTTTATTCATCAATTCCTCTGAAGACTTAGTTGATGTGAACTTCTTTAGCGCCGGCTCCGTAAATTTGTTCGAACCACTGCTCGTTAATTTCGTGAGGGCTGCCTTGATAAACAAGTTCGCCGCCCTTAAGAGCCACCACACGCGTTGCATACTGACGAACCAAACTTAAGAAGTGCAAGTTACAAACGATCGTAATTCCCAACTCTTTATTTACTTTACGCAAATAATCCATCACCGTGTGACAAGTTGCCGGATCTAGAGACGCCACAGGCTCATCTGCCAAAAGAACTTTTGGATTTTGCGTGAGAGCACGCGCAATCGCCACTCTCTGTTGTTGTCCACCCGAAAGCTGATCCGCACGGATCTTTGCTTTGTCGCCAATTCCAACGAGATTTAAATACTCTCTAGCCTTCTCGCGGTCCTCATCTGAAAAAGATCCCAAAATGCTTTTAAAAGAAGGAGTGCTCGCAAGACGCCCCATTAAAACATTGCTCATCACTGTATGTCTCGGAATCAAATTAAAGTGTTGAAAAATCATCGCCACATTTTTACGAAGCTCACGAATATCTGCGCCCGTCTTTATTTTCGCGACATCCTGCTTTTGAAAAAGAATCTCACCTGAAGTGGGATCATGAAGACGGTTGAGACAACGAAGCAAAGTTGATTTTCCAGAACCTGAAAGACCAATTACAACCAAGAATTCGCCTGGCTGAATGTCAAAACTTACACCCTTTAGAGCTTGCACTCCGTTAGGATAAGTTTTTACCAAATTGCGTATTTGAATTAAAGGCTCCGTCATCCAGCAAGTCCTTACTTCATGAACTCTTGAGCTGACTTGCCCAAAGTTTTTAACATATCGCGAACGCCCGCATAATCTGCATCAGTTGCTTTTTTGAAATCTGAAGCACCGTAGATGCTATCAAAAGCGGCTTTCCCTTCTGGCGTTTTAATGAAAGCTAAAAATGTCTCGGTTAATTTAGTCTTAATTTCTTCTGGAAGATCTTTTCGGAAAATAATTGGATCGTTTGGAAGAGACTCCGTCAGAGAAACGACTTTAATTTTTTTCTCAACATCTGGGTATTGAGTTAACACGAGTCGACGTGCGTCCTGAATTTTTCCTTCGTGGGCAGGAGAGTAGAAAGTCGCTCCAACATCCACTTGGCCCTGATAGATCATCGAGATCACACTGTCGTGTCTCATAGCAAAAACTTCTTCAGATGGTTTAATGTTTTTTTCTCGCAAAATTTTAAGAGGCAGAAGGTATCCTGACATCGAGGCTGGATCAACGAAGGCAATTTTCTTTCCGGCAATATCGTCGAGAGAATTAATTTTTCCGCCTTCTTTAGCAACGAACTGAGCTTGGTAAGTTGAAGATCCGTGGCGAATGACTGTTAAGCCAGCTTGAGCTCCGTATTTATCGTAAGCAAGGAGATATCCGAAAGTGTTGATCGCTGCGACGTCAGCTCTTTTAGTTCCAAAAGCTTCAACGACCGCGATGAAACTTGCCGGAATTGCGATTTCGAATTTGTAAGGAGTGTTCGCCTCGAGGTAAGCCTTGATAACTTTTGAATTGTCTTCGATCACTTTCACATCGACTGACGGAACAAAGAAAAGTTTAATTGGGTTTTCGGCGGAACCAATTTCAGCTCTTTTGTTCGTGCACGATGCCGTTGTGAGCAAAACCAGAAAACCAAGTACCAAAGCCGTAATTGTTGATTTGAACATAAATCTATTCATTGTTTTTACCCTCTATATACTCACTACTTTTAGCCCACAAAATAAGCTCGGAATAGTTAGCAAAGTTTCATGATGGGGCCAAGAAAGACTTTCCAAACTTCGACAGTCCTGTTAGATTTCTAATGGAATGACGCATGGTGCACAGATTCTTAGACAAATCCTGACTCAAGCCCAACAAGGCGGCAGCAAAAAGCTTTATGTTTTTGACCTAGATTCAACCTTATTCGATGTCAGCCCCCGCATTCAAAAAATCATTCACGACTTTACCTTGATTCCTGAACACATTGCCGAGTTCCCAGAAGAGGTCGAAATTTTAAAGACAATCGAACTCGAAAAAACAGACTGGGGTATCAAAAACGCATTTTTTAGAGCCGGTCTCGATAAACAACACCCGAGCTTTTATGAAAAGGTGCGAGGCTTTTGGTTTCAACGATTTTTCAGCAATGATTATCTTCAGTACGATGTCCCTTACGAAGGTGCCTTGAACTACGTCGAAGCTCTCAGAAAAACAGGAAATGATATCGTCTATCTCACAGGCCGAGATGAAATCCGCATGGGCAAAGGCAGCCGCGAGACTCTGTTATCTGTT
>JBFWYS010000393.1:0-4252 GCA_050186175.1 Pseudobdellovibrionaceae bacterium | reverse complement strand
CAGAGGACACGCTCTTTTCATTTGCTTCTAATTTAATAAGTTTTATCTGCTCTTTGGGAGCATTTGAATATTCTAGCTTTTCTCTGACAGCTTCTGTGGGCTTTGCAATGGCGATTTGCTTCTCAAGTTGATGCTTTGTAGAGGTCTTTGCCAAAGAAATCCACTCCGTTTTATTTTCTTTCGTAATCACGGAAGTCATGCGTTTTGCTTTAGACACAGTGATCGAGCCATTTCTGATTTCCTCTTTTAGTTCTGGAACTTCTCGGGTCTTCCTTGCCACACCAATAAATATGTAGGCTACTTCGTTTGAGAGCTTTAGAACTTCGGTGGCATAAGAAAATAGAGAATTACATTTGTGCTGATAATAAATTCTGTAACGATCGACTTGTTCCAAGATTTCAATAAGTTCAATTTCGGAGCGTTTATAGGATTTTGCTACTTCCAGGGCTCGCTCATGAATTTGTTTGTCTCTGATATTAGTCATCCTCTTACTCCTTTTTCTTTACGAAAAAAAACTTTCGACCTTCCGAGGGCAATCCTCTTATCTGAAAACTCTTTTTGTTTGCGACCAATTGAGGCGATTCAATAAATTGGAAAATTTATATCACAAGTTTTTTGAAGCAGGATTATGAGTGAGGCAAGATAGGTTTTCAATCCAAGTTTATTTTCTCTAATCGCCTCGCCATTGATTTTAAAAACGACTTCTGCTTTTATTCGAAAATATCTTGTGAAACGTTAAATGTGATTGAGATTAGAGATTCAAAAAAGCTGTCAATCTTTTTCGAAATTTTTGAAATTTTGTCCTGTTTCTAAAAAATTTCAAATCTTTCAATTTTTTTCTGAATCTTTTTCTAAAATTTTTTGAAGAAATGTCGAAGAAAATTTCCTCTGTGGCCCCTGTGTCTTCGCGAAAAATTAACCTCACTAGACTCGGATGAAATTGCAGAATCAAAGGTTTAATGAATCGAGCCGCGACCACGTTAAAAAGTTTGAACTGTAGAATAAATTTTTATCATCTCGAGTTTGCATAAGACAATTTATGAACGGCGCCGACTAGGTCAGCCGATCAAGCAATGCGAACAACAAAGAAAACTCGCAGCCAAAAGATCTGGCGAAGACATGAGACCTAATTAAGCCTCTTTCCCACCCGATCAAACTCTGAATAAAGTCCACCGTCGATGCTAATGTTGTAAAGAACAGCAAAAGCTCTTCCCTTGATATCTTTTCTTTCAATAAAACCCCAGGAGCGACTATCGAGACTGTTGTCGCGATTGTCTCCCATCATAAAATACTTTCCTTCTGGAACGATGAAATCCATTTCAGTTCCATTGATCCGATGAGGAAGCCTTTTGATTGTTGCGAGAGAATTTCCAATTTTTTCTTGGTAGAAAATTTCTTCTAAAAAAGGATCTTCAATTTTTAGAAGACCATCAGCGCTTCCTTCAAACGGAATTCCGTTGATGGCCACAAATCCATCCCTGATTTCGATGTGATCTCCTGGCATGCCGATCAGTCTTTTCACCATGGTTAGGTTTTCCTTTTGGTTGTAGAAGACAACAATTTCACCTCTTTGAGGATCCGCCATTTTTTTCACCACAAATGGTGTGAACGGAATTTTTAGATCGTAAGCACTCTTATGGGTCAAAATCAGATCGCCAACATGGATTGTGGGTTCCATCGATCCCGTTGGCACATAATATTGATCGGCGAGACTCCATCTGAATGAAATGAAGACAAAAACAAAGAAAATAAAGCCCTTATTCTTCTTTAAAAAACTCAGTGATTTCATAGTTATCTCCCTAAAAAGTCGCTTAAAGATGACATAATGTAAGGTATACTTGACTTTATGTAAAGTGTAAATTACCATGAGCGTATGAGTTTGAAAAACAGACTAAAGCTTATGAGGGTCGCAAACGGCGACCTCACTCAACAACAGTTGGCAGATAAGGTGTCGTGTTCAAGGCAAACAATTCATTCTATTGAAAGCGAAAAATTTGTTCCGAGTGTAGAACTCTCGCTCAAAATAGCAAAAGTTTTGAGTGTGAAAATTGAAGAGATCTTTTTTCTGGAAGGAAATTAATGGATTTTTCAGGAGCAAGATTCATAGTTATCGTTACAGTTGCGATCTATTTCATTTTTGATCATTTCGAAGGAAAACAAATTCAAGATGAAAGAGAAAATTTAATTCGTCTGAAAACATTTGAGTTGATGCAAAAGTTAACTCTTTGGGTGCTTTCAGCTTGTGCGGTTTTTTTAATTTTTAATCCAGACGTTCCAGCAATATATCCAGTGATGGCATTGGTGGCTTCGTGTATGTACGGCGAGATTTTTGGGAGAATTTATTACCGAAAGAAATTGTAAGAGGAAACATGATTGACAGTAAAACTCTAAAACAGTGGAAGCTCACCGCATTCTTAAACTTATACGGACTTGCACGAATCCCGCTTCTCGCCTTCATTTCTCCACGGGTAATCGAATTCACAAAAGAAAAATGTATTGTGAGTATTCCTTTGAATTACCGATCTAAAAATCATCTTGGCGCCATGTACTTCGGTGCCCTTGCGATGGGATCAGAGCTCTCAATTGCGACTCCAGCAGTCATTGCGATTGGAGAAAGTAAAAGGAAAGTCGATTTTATTTTTAAAAACTTTAAGTGTGAATTTTCAAAACGATCTGACGGTGACGTTCATTTTGTTTGCGAAGAGTCGACCGGTGTTCGTGAACTCATTGAAAAATCGATGACATCATCTGAGCGCTTAGAAAAAACATTTAAAGGTTATGCTATTGTTCCGAGTCAGGGAACAGAACCTGTTATGAATTACGAATTAACTTTGTCAGTGAAGTGCAGAGATCAGCGAGCGGTGCCCTTATAGATGTAGGCAATTCCACCTGTCAGAGCTTTATACTCTACCTTTGAAAAGTTTCCTGTTTCATTCATCAACTGTAAAAACTCGTCTCGGCACGGAAACTGAGCTGATGATTTTTGGAGATACTCATACGCATCTTTATCGCCAGTCACCCATCCGCCAATTTTAGGTAAAACTTTTTCAGAGTAAAAATTGTAGATCTCTTTGAACACCGGCCAAGAGACTTGACCAAACTCCAAAACCATAACTTTGCCGCCCGGTTTTGTAACTCGAGCCATTTCTTTTAAGCCCTGCAAGGGATCACCCACATTACGGATGCCGAAAGAGATAGATGTCACATCAAACTTTGCATTTTCATATGGGAGTTTTGTGACGTCAGCTTGCTCAAAGTGAATATTCAAACCTAGGTTATGAGCTTTTGCGGGAGCAGGAATTAACATCTCTGCGCAGAAATCAGTTCCGATCACAGTGCCAGGGCTGACCGCTTTTTTAAACTCGATTGCCAAATCTCCGGTGCCAGTCGCACAATCTAAAACCGATTGTCCTTTGCGAGCTCCACTCCACTTCACCAATGCTTTTCTCCACAAATGGTGAATCCCCATTGAAAGAACAGAGTTGGCTTTATCGTACTTCCCAGCCACTCGAGAAAACATCGAGCGAATAACTTCGGGCTGAGGAGAATGTTTAAGATCGGTTGAGGTTTGCATTTAATTTTCCAGTGTTGGCTGAGATGCGGTCGGTTGAAGTTTTGCGAGAGGGCGACCTACAGCTTCTAAAACTTTTTCAAGTTTAAACATCATTGTATCAAAGTTCTCAAAAGTCAGAGCTTGGAATCCATCAGACAAAGCTTCTTTAGGACGTGGATGAACTTCAACGATAATTCCATCGGCGCCCGCAGCAGCAGAAGCAAGAGCGAGGGGAGTAACAAGCTCGCTGATTCCTACAGCATGAGAAGGATCTACGATCACAGGCAAAGTGGTTTTGGCTTTAGCAAAAACAACGGCGTTCAAATCAAGAGTATTACGAGTCGCAGTTTCAAAGGTACGGATTCCTCGTTCGCAGAGAACGACATTTTCGTTTCCGCCATCAGTTACGTACTCAGCAGCTTTAATCCACTCATCAACAAGCGCTGCAAATCCGCGTTTTAAAAGAACAGGTTTTTGCAAAGTTCCCAACTCTTTTAGCAAAGAGTAGTTATGCATATTGCGGGAACCCACCTGAAACATTTCGACGATGTCATGCAGGTCAGAAATCTGTCTTGGATCTGTGACTTCCGCCACAAGACTCATACCGACTTCTTTGCAAACTTTGCGAACAAAATCGAATCCTGAAGAGCCAATTCCTTGAAAAGTTTTAGAGCTTGTTCTCAGCTTCCAAATTCCACC
>JBFWYS010000392.1:0-4262 GCA_050186175.1 Pseudobdellovibrionaceae bacterium | reverse complement strand
TTCCGATCTGATTCTTCTGTCAAACGGGAACTGCGTCGAGCGAAAAAAAGTTGCTGGCGGTCGACATCAAGTTAAGTTTGTAGATCCATTTCCAAAACCTTGTTACTTGTTTTGCGTAGTTGCGGGTGATCTTGGAAAGATCACGGATTCGTTCAGAACAGCCTCTGGAAAAAAAGTTGCCCTTGAAATTTATTGCAATCACGGAATGGAAGATCGCTGTCACTTTGCAATGCGCTCACTGAAAAGAGCGATGAAGTGGGATGAGGATACATTCGGTCTTGAGTATGATCTCGATACTTACATGATCGTTGTGACCCGTGATTTTAACGGCGGCGCGATGGAAAACAAGGGACTCAATGTTTTCCACGAAAAATTGGTTCTCGCGAATCCGCAGACGGCTGATGATTCTGATTACGCAAATATCGAAGGTGTTATTGGGCACGAGTACTTTCATAATTGGACAGGCAATCGCGTGACTTGCAGAGATTGGTTTCAATTGTCTCTCAAAGAAGGCCTTACTGTTTTTAGAGATCAGGAGTTTTCTGGCGATATGTCTTCTCGGGCAGTGAAACGAATTGATGATGTCGATTACCTAAGAGCTGTTCAGTTCCCTGAGGATTCAGGGCCATCGGCTCATCCTGTTCGTCCCGAATCAGCAATGGCTGTCGATAACTTCTTTACACCGACGATTTATGAAAAAGGTTCTGAAGTTATTCGCATGATTCAGACTTTGATCGGCCGTGAGAATTTTAAAAAAGGAATGAAGAAGTACTTTGAACTTTTCGACGGAAACGCCGTTACATGCGATGATTTTGTTAAAGCCATGGAGATCGCAAGCGGAAAAGATTTAACTCAGTTTCGTAACTGGTACTCGCAAGCGGGTACTCCAGAAGTTAAAGTTGAAAAGCATTATGATACGGGTACAAAGACCTACACCCTTAAGATGAGTCAGTATTGCGGGCCAACTCCGGGCCAAGACAAAAAAGATCCGTTTGTTATTCCTGTACAAATGGCTTTGTTCGCTCCAAATGGAAAAAAGTTAGATTTGCAGATCGAAGGCGCACACTTTTTAATTACAAAGTCCGAGGCTGTTTTGTGGTTAACTGAGAAAGAACAGAGTTTTTCGTTTAAAAATATTGCCGAGGCTCCTACACCTTCACTCCTTCGCGAGTTTTCGGCTCCAGTGAATTTAAGTTTTGGAGAATCAGATCAAGAGCTTTTATTTTTAATGAAGAATGACGACGATGCCTTTAATCGTTTTGAATCGATTCAAAAACTAGCGCTTAAAAATATTTCTACATTGATCGTACAGCTGAAAAAGGGCGAGCCACTTTCGGTTAACACGGACTACATTGAAACATATGGAACAATTCTTAAGGACAATTCTCTTGACCCCGCTATTCGCTCCCTTCTTTTAATGTTGCCTGGTGATGAAGCGATCATTGCGAATGAGTCTGAAATTCATCCGGAGATTTTCGACAAAGCTCGAAATCATTTAAAACGAGAAATCGCAAAAGCCCATAAAAAATCTTTCTCTGAAATTTATGACAAATACCATGGCAAAGAGACTCAGAATTTCGAGCATTGGGTGATCGGTCAGAGACGATTAAAAAATCGCTCGCTCGGATATCTCTGCTCTCTAGAAGATGAAACTCACAGTTCGTTAGCTTACAGAGTTTTTAAAACTGCGGAAAATATGACAGACACCGTTGCTGCGCTTTCAGTTTTAAAAGATCGCTTAACAAAAGAGCGAGATGAGGCCTTCGCATTTTTTCACGACCGCTGGAAAAATGATTCTTTAGTTATGAACAAATGGTTTCAAATCCAAGCTGAATCACATATCGAAGGCATTGTGGATTTAGTAAAAACTTTGGCCAAAAATCCTTTGTTCAGTATCAAAACTCCGGCACAGGTTTATTCTCTCTACCGAACTTTCGGCTACAGCCTTTTAGGCTTTAATGATCCCTCGGGAAAAGGTTACGAACTCATGGCCAACGCGATACTCGAAGTCGATCCAATCAACCCCCAGGTCGCAGCCCGCCTCTGCTCCTGTTTCCGAGTGCTTTGCAAGTTACCGTCTCACTTAAAGACATTGCTGAAAAAGGAAATCGCGAGAATTCTCGAAAATCCAAACTTGTCGCCGAATACACGGGAGCTCGTAGAAAAAGCTTCGCGGTTTTAAAAGGTGACAGGCGGACAGCGAGTCTCGACTTTTTTGTCTCGACTCGCATCATACGTTTCAATACAGCAGCAATAGCAGCGCGACGTGCATTCAACCATGGACGAATGGCCCTTACTTAAGGGATTGCTTCAGAAAAATCATCATGAAGCCTTTTTGGTTAGTACGCGAAGCCCGTCGGAGAAGAACCATCCATGGTTGATGGAGGCGCGAGCCTCCATCAGGCACGGTGCCTATTCTCTGATGGGCGGCGCAAGTCTACCTAGACCTTTATTTAAGGAATTAAATGATTCGATGGGCTTTAGAAAACCGGCCTCCATTGCGCATAAGATTTTCGTTACCACACTTTAATCTTGGCAAGGAGGCCATAGGGGATCTATTAAAAATCCCTTAAGTGAGTGCCATCCATTCATCCATGAAATGCTCTTTTCCCGGCCATCGTGGTGAATGTCGCTCAGTTAAGAAACAAAGAAAGGCATACTTTTAACTTCTAACCGATCGGCATTGAACTGAAGTAACCCGTATCTCCTCACTCACTGCAACCAATGCAGGGAGTGAATCATCTTATGATGACCTGAGCAAAGCAGAGTGAGATTTTCTAATTTATCTCCTCCCCCTTGTGACGCCTGAATAATATGATGAATGTCTAGGTGCCTTCTCTGAGAGCAGCGCTTGCCTTCAGAATCTGTATATGTACACTGTGAGTTATACATTAACTGAACCGAGTGCTTAACCGAAGCCTTCAAAGGCTTTCTGATTTTTGACGCTTGCATTTCCGGAGTAATGCCTGGGCCTTGTATATTATGTGACACAGTCGAGTTCCTTTCAGCTTTATCGGAGTTATGGATCTCCGCTGAGCTGTCACACTTACTCTCAGTTTTAGAGTCGCCACTTTCTACACCACATCGACTACTCATTGCTTTGGAATAAAATTTTTCAGACCTTGTGAAACTATCAATGGTTTTGGATTGAGTATCTACAGTTTGAGACGTCCCAGTGTCTTGGAGAGAGTTAGAAGCTTCAGTTTGAACATCTTCTCTTCCGGTGGAATTCATAGTCTTAGGATTTCCCTCGTCTTGAAGCTTGCCTCGCATTTTTTGTCTTTTAGCTCTTTTAAGGGGATCATGCTTTTCCAGGTAAAGATCTGCCATTACATTTAATGATTCTTCAAGACTCACGGCTCTCTTCCTTTTTGAGCTCTCTAAATCTTGAATGCGTCTGAGTTTCAACATCAACTCCTCTGAAACCCCAATCTGAAGTTGTACGCGGACCGCGTCTTTGCCAGAGGACACACTCTTTTCTTTTGCTTCTAATTTAATAAGCTTTATCTGTTCTTTTGGAGCACCTGAATATTCGAGTTTTTCCCTGACAGCTTCAGTAGGTTTTGCAATGGCGATTTGTTTCTCGAGCTGATGCTTTGTAGAAGTCTTCGCCAAAGAAATCCATTCTGATTTGTTTTCCTTTGTAAGTACTGAAGTCATTCTTTTTGCTTTAGACACCGTGATGGAGCCATTTCTGATCTCTTCCTTTAGTTCTGGCACTTCTCGAGTCTTTCTTGCGACGCCAATAAATATATAGGCGACTTCGTTTGAGAGCTTTAGAACTTCTGTTGCATAAGTAAACAGAGAATTGCACTTATGTTGATAATAAATTCTGTAGCGGTCGACTTGTTCCAAGATTTCAATAAGTTCTATTTCGGAGCGCTTATATGCTTTTGCTACTTCCATTGCTCGCTCATGAATTTGTTTGTCTCTATGATTAGTCATCTTCTCATCTCCTTTTTCTCTACGAAAAAAAATTTCTGATCTTCTGATCTTCTGATCTTCTGATCTTCTGATCTTCTGATCTTCTGATCTTCTGATCTTCTGATCTTCTGATCGGGTTTCTCTTCTTATAGAAAAACTCCTTTTTGTCAGTGGCTCCAGGTGGAGCAACTCTACAAATTAGAAAATTTATATCACGAGTTTTCCGAGGCAAAAGTTAGCATCGAGGAGAATGCATTTTTATTCTCGGTTTATTTTCTCTAATCGCCCCACCATTGGGCTAAAAAATGAATTTCACTTTTATGCGAAAATATCTTGTG
>JBFWYS010000391.1:0-4275 GCA_050186175.1 Pseudobdellovibrionaceae bacterium | reverse complement strand
TTCTTTCAAGCGCACCTTACCCTTAGACTGCACAAGGACAAGCATCGAGTCGTCAGTTCTTTTTTCCAGAATCATGGGGTCACCATAACCTGCGATTTCGCGAACAAACGGAAGAGGTTCGCCCAAACGAACTCTTTGTGCACCTCTCGTTTCAGAATCATCATAAAATGCCAGAGCTAATGGTTTTTTTTCGGCAATGGCATCCTGAACCATTTGAATGTATCTTGTTTCAAAAATATTCAACGGCTTCGATGTCGAAGGGTAAAAAACGATATTGGGAAGTGGAAACACAAAAACTTCCATCCTTAAAGAATAAATTGCAGATAGAGAGAAAAGCCACCGAGATTCAAAAAGGCCTAGTCCAGACAACAACAATCGAGTAAACTGAAAAGCCAGAAAGGTGGCCCATGGAACTCCAAAACCGACAAATTATTTTCTTTGATGGCGTCTGCCACCTTTGCAATGGTTTTGTCGACCGAGTTATTCAACTCGACAAGCGCCACAAAGTGGCCTTTGCTCCACTGCAAGGTGAAACAGCAAAAGCCCTACTTTCAAAAGATCAGATTACAAAACTAGAAAGCATCGTGTTCTGCGACAAAGGTCGCGTTTACGAAAATTCAGAAGCGATCTTGAGAATCGCCCGGCTTTTGCCTTTTCCTCATTCTCTAGGTTTTGTTTTTATTGTCGTCCCAAAAGCATTTCGGGATCTCATTTATAATTTTATCGCAAAGAACAGATATACTTGGTTTGGACAGAGGGAGTTTTGCCGACTCCCTCAACCTCAAGAAAAAGATTTTTTACTTCCGTAAAAGTTATTCGCAATCGACTTTGGAAAAATTTGCTCCTGGCGTGCGGATTGATGCGACTCCGTCACAACCCACAACATCACCGCGAATCCCATCACTCTTGATAAAAGCCCTAGCCGGTTTTTGTGTTCCTAAAAGATCGATGTTCATAGATCCGCCATCGCATTCTACATAATAATGACCATTTCTAGTTTCGTGTTTTAAAGCCGAAACTAAAATCTGCTTATCAGAAATAGTTGTCACAGATAAGCGAGCACGATTCATTGCGGGATATTCGTCATACTTAGCTAAAAATATTTTAAGATGAGCTTCCTTAGCTTTTTCTTGAGCTACGATTTCTCCCTCTAGGTTCAAAATTCTTGCGTCAATGGCCTCAGGAGTATCAGCTCGAAAACAAACGGCCTGCTCCTCAGAATAACCGGCAAATGCCAAACCTGAAAAACCAATCATCAATACGCTCAACAAATACTTCACATGAACCTCCTAAAAATATGGATGTAAGAACCCCCACCCTACCAACGCATCCTGGAGAGCTCCACAACTAAACAATAGGTGTAGAAAAATTATAACTCTATAGATATTTGATAAATAGAATATCCGCAGGCACCATGGGAATCATCGGCATCTTGGGCTTAGATACGAACTCATATGCGGAGTGCTCGGTCAGTTGAAAAATACCGCTCCATTCCGTTACCAGAAAGCAAGTGAGCTCAATAATACGCTTTTCTTCTTCATAAGATTCTGTTCCAAGCAGGGTCCACTTTCGAACATCAACGCCAAGTTCTTCTTTGATCTCTCGGACCAGAGTCTCTTGCGGTAGCTCCCCTTCCTCAGGCTTTCCTCCTGGAAACTCCCAAAGGCCATCGTACTTAGAGCCGTTATTTTTCTTGAACAAAGCAAAAGTGCTATCTCTTTCGAAAATGGCACCTACAACTTGAACTCTTTTTTTATCCAAAAAACTCATGCTTAGAAATTATTAATCCTATGAACCAACTCTGGATGATCAATAAAAGGATTTCGATTTCCCTGGATTTCATTAATCATGTTATTTCGACGCATTTCCTCGGCATCCACCGGATCCTCATCGATCCATTCACGAAGAGCTTTTTCTTCGTCTTCTTCCACTCTTAAATCATAACGAATCGAGAAATAAAAGATCGCGCGAGCCGCGTTTCCTTTATGTTCTTTGGGAGGTTCAAAAATAATTTCGTTTCTTGAGTTACGTCCACGTTTTGAAATTGGACATTTTAAATCCTCACCCGCTCCAGGAACGTTTCCGAATTTGAAATTTCCGCGAATTGCATTGAGTTGAGAGTCTGATGGATACAAATGATGCAAATCTGTCTTTTGAGTATCTCTATCAATCGAGCGATTGAAGCGACTTTGTGGCCAGGTGTGCTCAGTATTTAAAAGGTTCTCATCTGGAATCATTCCCGGGCCTAATTTTTTTGCGCCTCGGAAATCGTTCGCATAGAATTTCTTTGCGCAATAAACGTCTTGAACGTAGTAAGTATTTCCATCTTGCTTTAGAGAGATATTTCCTAAAAGTTCTTTGCGCGCTTGCTGGTAGGACAAAGATTGAGAACCCACACATCGACCTAAGCAAGCTCCTTGCTCACCCATTGCAGAAGCCATTCGAACCGAGTGTTTTGTTGAAATGACACTAAAGATCAGCCGAATCAGCGCTTCATCTTTTGCGCCTTGCTGTTCAACAGCATGATAAAATTGGTTCCCATAATAAGGATTATGATCGGTCGTTAGGCTTTGTGCGCTGACGGCCAAACAACCTAAAATTATGAAAAAAGTAACCGAAGAATTCTTCAGGAGCCCACCAAGCCTCATAAAAGCTCTCCCTCTAAAAAGTTAGGTTCATTTTGGAATTTTCAAGTTGTTGTAGAGCCCATAAACTCCAAAAGACGGCCCGAGGTCAAACGAAAAAGCGCCATCTTTTTAAGAATCGTAGGATTAGGGTCGATCAAAATCCAGCCAGTAGCTCAATGTGTCTCAAGGACGGTTAATATTCGTACCTGCAAGGGGTCTAAAGTCGTCTTTATTGCGACCTAAGTCTCGATGAGTCTTTGATAAAAAAATGGCAAACTAAAAGAGCAAGTCATTTAGCCCTTTTAGTTTAGGCATTTAAGAATGAATTTCTTTTACTCAGCATCGGGAACTGTTTTTTCAAAGCGAAATTTTGCTGTCTGGTTTGCGCTTGCACTTCAAGCCGGAGTCATCAATGCCGGTGGGTTTTTAGCCTGTCATCGATTTGTCACCCACATCACGGGGTTCGCAACTCACTTTGGGGCAGAAGTTTCTAAAGGCCAACTTTTTCCGGCGCTGGGAGTTTTAGCCGTGCCCTTCTTTTTTCTTTTAGGAACCATGATCTCGGCGTTTTTTACGGACCGAAGGACCCAGAAAAATCAAAAACCTCTCTACTCAGTTGTTTTGACAATCAGCACCGCAGTTCTAGGCATCGTCGCTGTCTTTGGAACGATAGGATGGTTTGGCGAATTTGGAGAGCCGCTGATTTTGTCACGCGACTATATTCTTCTCGCCCTTTTATGCTTAACCGCAGGTTTGCAAAATGCCGTCATCACCTCCGCCTCAGGTGCAGTTGTTCGCACAACACATTTAACAGGAATTACCACAGATCTAGGAATTGGAATTGTTAGGGTCCTTAACGGTCCAAAAGACTCTCCCCATCGGACGCTCGAGAATAAGGCCAACCTTTTACGTGTCGGATTAATTTTTTATTTTATTGTTGGATCTGCGATTGGAGCTTTTGCATTTACAGCGTTCCAGTACCTCGGATTCACACTTCCCCTTGCTTTAAATTTTCTGCTTTTGGTGGGAACACTAAAATATGAAAGAACTCAAGGAACCGGTTTTACCTTTTGAGTGGCCTCCAAAATTTCGGCCCCTTCTTTTGAAACTCGAGCTAAAAACTCTTGCGCGATTGCTTTTGGATCTAGATCAAAATCCTCGAGTGCTGCCGTTTTTACAGGAGTGCCGGCATTCCTACAATTAACTGCAAAATGAATCACGCTGGAGTTCGGACTGCGAGTCGCGATACTGATCGAAAGTTTTCCTTCATTCCAAAAAATGTCGTCGCCCCTTCTTGTGAACTGAGTTTTTGTATTTGTGTCTTTGAGATTCTTCTGAAGAACCTCCATCATCGTAGCTGCCATCAATCTTTGAAAGGCGATGGCACCCCATAGCGGACGATCAAAAACTTCGACAATAAAATGTAACATGTCAGAACCACGGATCTCACTTTTCGCGAGGAGGTCCTCACCGTCCACCATATGATCAAGTGTAACTTCGCAAGCACCACGAAAACCAACAATCGAATCTCCCAAAACACCATGTTGAAGGTAGGCAAAAAGAGACCTGAGCTGAGTCCCATCGTATTTAATTGTCTTTTCAATCCACAAACTTTTCATACTTATCTCTTTAGTTTAAAAAGTTAGAA